>JBCCFC010000398.1:0-10287 GCA_039029935.1 Chloroflexota bacterium | reverse complement strand
TAGTAAGCCATTCATCATCGCCCGTACCACAGGACCAGCAGGCCATTCGTAGGCAAGTTCGGTCGCCTGCATTTGAGTATAAAGCTGGCGCATCAAATCAAGACGATTTTGGTGCCAATAGGCCAGACCGCAAAGATAAAGCATATGTGCCCGCCAGACAGGATACCTATCAACTAGGGCGGCAAACTCGTTCAAGGCTTGCTCGGCTTTCATCGGCTCATTGCGCAGTGCGTAGAGCAGACCGAGTAAATGCCCAAAGTCCACCGTGAGCCAAGAAAGGCCACCCAATTGCTCGCTTGTTTTCCAAGCCCGTTCACCCGCTTGGATGGCCTCGCCTATCTGACCACGCCGGAAATGGACGAGGGTCATCACACCATCGACATTGGCTCGCAAGGGGCTAATCGGATTGGGAGAGTGGCTTTCAATCAGCCGGCAGACGCGTTCCATCGTCGCCACACCATTGGGGAGGCAAAGAAAGGGCGAGCGGACCTGCATCGCCAATGTTTGTAGAGCAGCAGGATCATCGGATGCTTCGGCCAAGCTTAGGGCCTCCGCCAGATGGGTCTGTGCCTGCTCAAAATCGGCTTGATGGAGACCCAACCAAGCTAAAGATATATACAGATGAATGCGGCTGCTGGGCGAGATGGGGCAAGCCAGAGCCTGCTGAATTAACGGAGCGACAGGGCCAAAGTTCCCTTGAATCTGATGCACAATAGAGAGTTGTACCATTGCCTCGCCGCGCCCTGTGTCATCACCACTTGCTTCAAAGCCGGACAGGGCTTCTTGCAGCAGGCACTGGACCTCGCTAAATTGTCCTTGTCCCCAGAGACAGATGCCCAAGTAATAGTTGAGCCAAGGATGGGTCATTTTGAGGGTCGTTGGCAAAGCGTGGATCCACCCCTGTAGTCTATCCAGCAACCCTTGACTATAGATGCTTTCGGCAATCTGCTCGATGACTTGGGCGGCTGCTTCCCACTGCTCTGCGGCCAAGTAATGGGCAATCACCTGGGCCGGGATCGTATGGACCTCGGCAGCGCGGCGATGATACTCACCTAAGTGGTCGGGTTGCTCTCGGGCCAATTGTCGCCGCAAGAATTCAACAAAGAGCGCATGGTAGCGGTAGGTGGGGCTAGGAGCCAATGCGCAGTCGTCTGCTAAGTCATCTGTCAAGTTGCCAACAGCAACGACAAAGAGATTCCGTCGATAGACTTCTTCCAGAAGAATAGGCGCATCGGCTTGGCTGGTAACAGCCTGACACAATTCAGGCGTCAGCTCAGCTAGAATGGAGGTTTCCAAGAGAAACTTCCGCAAAACAGGGGGTTGGCAGTTGAGAACCTCTTCTGCCAATAGATCGAAGACATGAAGATTCGCCTGCATCTTGCGGGTGATGAGTGTGGCGTGTTGGCGAGAGGTGGGTCGTTGGACCAATGAGGTGGTCAGCAGGCGTAGCCCTGCAACCCAGCCTTCTGTGCTTGTCTGGAGGGTTCGCAAATCTTGGTTGGAGAGGCCAAGTGCCAGTTGGCCGTTCAACAACTCGTCCATCTCCTTCAGGGTAAAACGCAAGTCAGGGGGACCCAATTCAGCCAGTTGGCCTCGGACACGGAGGCGGGCTAGAGACAACGGTGGGTCGAAGCGGGTGGTGGCGATGACGTGCATTTGTACGGGCATCCGTTCTAGCAAATAATCAAGGGCCTGGAGAATGGTTGGGTCGGTGATGATGTGTAAGTCATCCAAAACCAAGAAAAACGGGTCGGATAAGGTTTCTAAAATGTTGTTGATGACCATACTCATCACCCGTTTGGCATCCAAATTGGGTGTCGTCTGATTCCCAAGCAGGGGCTGAATGGTACGGCCACAGGCAGGATTGAGCCGTTGTAGTGCCGCTATGAGGGCCACGAGAAAAACGGTCGGGTTGTTGTCTTCTTCATCCAAAGCAAGCCAAGTACATCTCAGGTCGGTGGCAGTGTGGGCTAGGCTGGTCGCCAGCGTTGTTTTGCCATAACCGGCGGGCGCAGAGATGAGCGTCAATCGGTGTGTGGCCACAGATTGGTGCAATAGGTCCAATAGCCGTTGACGAGGGACGATGTCTTCACGCAAGTGGGGACGTTGAAGCTTGGTTTGTGTTAGCCAATGGTCTTGTGGCAGTGATTGACTTTCCATAATATGTAGCGTCTTATTCTATCTGTTGGTCTTTCCATCGAACTCGAAAGAGGGTATGCTCACGCCTTTCCCACCTTGCATGGCTGACTCGTGAGCGCAGATGCCAGCGGCAGTCCAGTTGGCCCCCTTGACGGCATCAATCCAGGGTGGTCGCCCCTCAACGATACTTCGGACAAACTCATGAACCAGATGCGGATGCGAGCCGTGATGACCGCCCCCCGTCTCAAAGGACTTTTGTGGGTTCGTATCGTCGTATTTGCCTCGAACGGTGAAGCGGGCAATTTCTGAAGGTAGAAGCTCCTGCCTGTCTCGGGCCGTCACGCGTTCCGTCGTCGTCCTCAAGCCCCGAGAACCACCTTCATGGTTTGCATCCATATGATCCATGATGAAGACGACAGGATTGTCCTCTTTCTCAATCTGCGGCCATTCAAATGCCATTCTCTCTCCATAGACGTGGAAGCTTTCCGTGTAATCTCGGGCCGTGTTAAAGAGTGAACGGGAGACTTCCATTGCCAGATTGGGTTGGTCTAGCTGAAAGATGGCTGTCTCAACCGGATAGGGATTGCCGTATTGAGCGTGGAGTTCTTCATCCATCGTGCCAGAACCGAAACAATGAACGCTGATGGCCCGTGCGTTCGCAATCGCAAGGCAGGGTGAAACGGCGTGGGTGGCGTACCACATGGGCGGTAATCCCATCCAGTAGGAGGGCCATCCTTCCATAGATTGATAATGTGCCCCCCGAAGAAACTGAATCCGGCCAAATCTTCCTGCGTCCACGAGTTCTTTGGCATAGAGAAACTGTCGTGTATAAACGGACGTTTCCATCATCATATAGTTCTTGCCGCTCTCGCGCTGGGCCGACACGATTTTGTGCAGGTCGTCCAGGCTGGTGGCCATGGGGACCGCACAGGCGCAATGTTTGTTGCTGCGAAGCACCTTGATCGTTTGTTCAGCATGGAGGGGAATCGGCGTGACAAGATGGACAGCATCGTACTCATCGGATTGGAGAATCTCATCCAAGGCTGCATGTCTCCGTTTAATGTCGTATTTAGCACCAACTTGGTTCAATACTTCCTCATCGGGATCGACAATGCCCACATACGCCACATCTGGATGATTTAGGTATATCGGCACGAACGCGCTTCCAAAACGCAGTCCCACCACAGCGATACGGATTCCTTTTGAGTTCGTCATAGTTTCTTCTCTCTTTATCATATTGCAGATTTACCACATGGAAGCCATCGCTCCCAACGCATTTTTGGGTTAGCGTTGATACAGGCTATTCAGGAGTTCAACAGAGCCATCCACGATCAGATCAAGGGCTTTCGGGGACAATCTCGGAATTGCTGCATGTCCACGACTCGTAGCCACCTCTCTCCAGTGCGCGCGGAGTGGGGATGTACCCCGCCGTTCCATATGTTGGTCACAAACGTCTTGGCTGCGGGCGACTCCGACTTCAGGCGAAGCTGCGCCTCAACAAAGACTGTTCCATATGTCAACTTGGGCTGCGCCAGCGCGCCAGCCAGTAGTCTATTGCCTTGTATCAAAGTCTCCCGTATGAAGAGCATTCGCTATGGCGCTAGTATACCATTCCCCGCGCAGGTGTCAAACAGTCGAAAAACGAGGCGAACGCGTTGAGATGAGTTAAAATGAGGGGGTAAATTGTCGCTTGACAAGCCAATTTTCGCTTGTTATAATCCAATTCACTTCATAGGCTCTCATAATATTTACAAGAGTTTTATTGTGTATTGTGCACAAATACTTCGTACCGCAACACAGGGGGAATCCCATAACAATCGGTCGATAAAAAGGGCTAATTCATGAAGCTTACAGATCGTCAACAGCAACTCCTGAAATACACCTTCCTCGATTACATCCCAACCAGTGCATTCCTAGAAAATCCGCTCATCGTCGAACGCGTCGACCATAGCGGTACGCGGATCGGGTTTTCGTAAGGCAACATCTCTGGTAAGATTCTCATCTCATCTAGCTAAGGAGAACCATTGGACATGAAGTCAAGACCTAATATCATTCTCATCTTTGCCGATGATCTGGGCTATGGTGACTTGGGTTGCTATGGCTCACAACGGAATCGTACCCCACATCTCAACCAAATGGCAGCAGAGGGGATGCGTTTCACCGACTTCTATGTAGCCGCACCTGTTTGCTCGCCATCCAGAGCGGCCCTGATGACAGGCTGTTATCCGCGCCGGGTTGGGCTGGAGGGCGGGGATGATTTTGTCGTGTTGCTGCCTGGTGACTCGATTGGCCTGCATCCTGATGAAACCACCATCCCCAGTCTGTTGAAGTCGGCGGGCTATTGCACCAAGATGATTGGCAAATGGCATCTGGGCGACCAGCCTGATTTCCTACCTACCCGACATGGGTTTGATAGCTACTTTGGTCTGCCCTACAGCAATGACATGGCGCCAGATTTAGGGCGAACTTTGGGGACTGAGCAACGCTTCATGCCGCCTTTACCGCTCTTGGAGGATGAAGCCATTGTCGAACGCGACCCCAATCAAGCGTGGTTGACAGATCGCTACACGGCAGAGGCAATCCGCTTTCTTGAAGCCAATGCCCAGCAGGAAGCACCGTTTTTTCTCTATCTGGCGCATATGTATGTGCATACCCCCATCTATGCGCCGCAAAAGTATCTGCGGGCATCGGATAATGGGGTTTACGGTGCAGCCGTTGAACATATGGATGCGGTCACGGGGGCATTGCTCGATACGTTGAAACGCCTGAACATTGATGACAATACGCTCGTCATCTTCACGTCGGATAATGGGTCGGGCGACCGCAAGGCAGGAAGCAATCAGCCACTACGGGGGTTCAAAGGCCAGACGTGGGAAGGCGGGATGCGCGAACCCTGCATCATGCGTTGGCCCAAGGGCATCAAAGCAGGATCGACCTGTTCCGAGTTGGTCACAGTCATGGATTTGCTACCAACGTTTGCGCGGCTTGTTGGCGAAGACCTGCCGACAGACCGCATCATTGATGGGCAGGATATTCATCCTTTATTGCAAGGTCAGCCGGAGAGCCACACCCCGTATGATGCCTTCTTCTATTATGGGCGTACAGAGACTTCAAGCGCACAGCCAACAGAAGTGGGAACCTTGCAGGCCGTCCGTTCGGGGCGATGGAAGCTCCATCTATTGCGCGATGAGCTTTATGATCTCGACGCAGATATTGGCGAGCAGAACAATATCATTGCAGACCATCCAGCGGTGGTCACTCGGCTACGTGCGTTGGCGGATAGCTGTCGTCTTGATTTGGGTGATAGCCATACGGGGCTCACGGGTAATCGTTGTCGTCCAGTGGGACGGGTCGATAACCCAAAACCGCTGACGACGTTTGACGAGATGGACCCGCATATCCGTGCATTATACGACTTGGATGATGTGAGGACATGACATTTACGAAAACAAAGATGGAAAAGGAGAGTATCGTATGACTCAATCCAGCAACACACAGGGACTTAGTCCGGAACAAAAAGCATTCTATCAAGCAAACGGCTATGTCGTATTGCCGGGCTTATTCAGCCCACAAGAATGTCAAGCTTTCGTCGACCATGTTGAAGACCTGCGCAATGGTCGCAAAACCTTGGACGGGTTTGAACAAAATACCAAGTATGGCTTTCGTTCCTTTAATCAGCATTTGTATGATCCAAAGGCACTCGATTTCTTTATAGATGCACGTTTACGTCAACCCTTGGCCGATTGTCTGGAGGACGAGGCCGAAGGGATTCAGACGATGCACTTCTTTGAAGGCTCCGAGGTCCCTTGGCATCAGGATCAATACTATCTGCCCGATTGTATGTCGGCTTGGCTGGCAATGGTTGATGTCGATGAGGGCAATGGGCCGTTGGGCGTCATCCCTGGAACGCACAAGGGACGACTAATCACCAAGAAAGAGGTCCCAGAACCCGCACCGGGGTCAGACGAAACGTTTGATCAGTGGCAAGCCAACCGCTATTTTCCGGCAGTTGACAAAATGGTACAGGAAGATGGTCGGGGCGGGATTCAAGTATATGTGAACCAAGGCGATGTGATTTTCTTTCATGGGCGCTTGCTTCATTGTGGGATGCCCGTCAAAGAGCAGGGACGAGCGCGACACGCCTTGGCCTGTCATTACATCCCCGCTCAGTCCGAGCATTGGGATCGCGATTGGCCGCGCTTTTCGTTTGATAGAACGCAACGAGTCCACTACACGCCAGCGTCTGATGATTGAAAATATACAACCTGACCTCCAGACACCTCTCGGAGGTATGACTAAAAACGGAGACATGAAATGAATGAGCCAACTTCAGATGCATCACGCATCGTTCTGGATAATGCAGCAGTGCTTGATGTTGTCAAGGGCAAGATTTTGCACAATCATCGTGTGATCGTCAGCAGCACAAAAATAGAGCGAGTGGAACCAGTAACTGCACCATTGAGCGTTGAAGAAACGGCGCACGTTATCGACGTCGATGGAAAAACCGTGATGCCAGGGCTATGTGATGCCCATGTCCATGTCACGGCTTGGACCGCCAACGTGACCGACATTATGCGCATGTCGCCCTTTTATACGGCTGGGCGCGCCGCCGACATTATGGAAGCAATGTTGATGCGTGGATTTACAACCGTGCGTGATGAAGCCGGGGCTGATTACGGCTTGGCATGGGCGGTTGAGGAAGGGTATCTGACCGGACCGCGCCTCATCTTCTGCGGTCAGGCACTGTCGCAAACAGGCGGTCATGGCGATACACGCGGGCGCGGTGAGCAGACGGTCGTCGGGGTAGGGCAAATGGCGAGCCTTGGTCGTCTCTGTGATGGTGTGGATGCTGTGCGACAAGCCTGTCGCGATGAAATCCGCAAGGGAGCCAGCCACATCAAGTTGATGCTCTCCGGTGGTGTCGCCTCACCGACAGATCGCATATCCAACACACAATTTTCACTTGATGAGATTCGGGCAGCCGTTGAAGAGGCGGAGATGGCAGGGTTATATGTCAGTGGGCATACGTATACGGCACGTGCGGTCAATCGCGCCATTGAGTGTGGTGTCCGCTCTCTCGAACACTGTAACTTAATCGACGAAAGCAGCATCGAGCTATTCCTGAAACACGATGCGTTTATGGTCCCAACGCTGGCCGCGTATGATGCGCTCGCCAAAGAAGGCATTGAGGCTGGACTTGCACCAGACCTCTATGACAAAGTGTTTGAGGTCCGAGACGCGGGATTGCAGGCGTTAGCGATGGCGCATGAGGCGGGTGTCAATCTTGCCTATGGGTCTGATCTGCTCGGACAGTTGCACAAATATCAGCTCACCGAATTTGCCATTCGTGCGCAGGTGCAAACTCCTATCGACATCATCCGTGCTGCGACGATCCATGCTGCGGACCTATTCAACGAAGTTGGTGAAATCGGCATTGTTGCGGCGGGTGCGCACGCTGATTTGTTGATTGTTGACGGCGACCCGTTGACGGATTTAGGCTGTCTGCAAGACCCAGAGCGCTATCTGATGGGAATTATGAAGGGTGGGAAATTTTACAAAGATTTGATATTGAGAAACATGCCTAAATGAACATAAGTGCGCTGCTATCAGAGTGGCCGAAAACCTTGTGTGCATACCTACGGACCCACTATGGAATGCCCACAGGTCTAACAGCGCAGGGAGGGCAAAGTCAGGCCAGCGTCTGGCAAATCGACTTCCAGCAAACATCCCTCATTGTCAAAAAAGCATTGGTTCGAGAAGGGTTCTTTTACAAAGAATTAGCACCATCATTACGCCTTCAAGGGGTATCTAGTCCACATCTTATATGGCAAGAAACGTTCAATGAATTGAGTTGGTTCGTAATTGAGCATATCCCAAACCCACTGCCCCGTACACGTTGGCTGGCTGACCCACAGGTATTGCAATGCCTCTATCATTTGCATCAAAGTCAGTTAGATGAAGACCTAGAAACAAGTGGTTTGTTTCAGCCACAGTTCACCTGTCCAATTTTTTGCAAATATGCTTTTGCCGAGTCAAAATACATCTCTATGAGTATCATAATCCAACGAATTGATGTCGAGTGGTCCAAGAAGTCGAGAGGTGCGCCCAATTCGACACTCAGAAATCAAGTCGCAGAAACGTATCCCCTTGGTCATACCTATTTAGAGGCTGATGTATACTTACAGCGTATTCAATATGGAGAGTATAATTATTTTTGGAAACCTGTGGTATCAGGAATTGTACCAATCAATAAACATGACTTGAGGCAAAATCAGTTAAGACTTGAAGTATACAAACAAAAGTTAGATGTTTTTAGTTGGGGTATCCCGCTAAGAGAGGAGTATTCCAGAGAGAAACTGATTGGAACTTTGGTTCCGGATTCTTGGCTTAGGATTGCAGGCAACGTGCGGCAGAGCAGGGAATCGACTTGGTATTATCGTAAATACATTTTTAATATTTTCTTCGGTGCATCAAACATGTTTGATTGTATAGTATCCAAAAATGAACCTATCATAGATTATCGTGATGAAGTCGATTTATGGTGAGTTTAGCCTAATCATTGCAAATAAGGAATAACACCAATGAATGAGAATCAACCAAACGATCATCAACGCTCAGGCGATACGACGTTTTTACAACTATCCTCGCAGGATAATGTACTGGTCCTGATCCGTTCGTTAGCCCAAGGCGAAACATTTTGGATATCGGGTCAGCCTTTTCAGCTAGACACCCATGTGACACTGGGCCATAAAATCGCCGCTTGCGATATCGAGACAGGCGAAAAGATCATGAAATATGGTGTCCCAATCGGGTCTGCCAAAGTGGATATTCGTCAGGGTGAGCATGTCCACCTCCACAATATCCAAAGTGACTACATTCCGACCTATACGCTTGATAAGGAGCATAGCTATGTCAACCAAGATTGAGTTCTCAGGGTTTCTACGCAGTGATGGACGTAAAGGGATCCGCAACACCATTGTCGTCGCTTATCTGGTCGAGTGCGCCCATCATGTGGCGCGTGAAATCGTGTATCCCTATCGCCACGATGATGTGCATTTGATCGGCTTTAGCGGCTGTTACCCCAATCAATATGCGTTTGACATGATGTCACGCTTATGCTGTCATCCCAATGTCGGCGCGGTCTTGCTGGTTTCTCTGGGCTGTGAAAATTTTGATAGACACCGTTTATCCGAGGTTGTAAAAGCGTCTGGCCGCCCCATTGAGACCTTGGTGATTCAAAAAGCGGGTGGCACTCGTGCGACCATCAAAGCAGGGCAAGCATGGCTGGCGGAAACGCGCACCGCATTAGAAGAGACCCCACGTGCGCCGATGGCAATTGAGGAGTTAATCGTCGGCACCATCTGTGGCGGGTCAGACGCGAGTAGTGGCATCACGGCGAATCCGGCCATTGGGCGCAGCTTCGATTTATTGGTCGAGCATGAGGCCGCAGCGATTTTTGAGGAAGGTGGCGAATTGATTGGCTGTGAACAGATTATGGCCGACCGCGCTGTGACTCCTGAATTGGCGAATGAACTTATGACGACGATGGAAAAGACGGCGCGCTATTACACAGCAATGGGGCATGGCAGTTTTGCCTCTGGCAATGCTGATGGCGGGTTAACCACTGTTGAGGAAAAGTCGATGGGTGCGTATGCCAAGAGTGGTTCATCTCAGATTAGTGGCCTGATTAAACCAGGCGATGTTCCGCCACGCGGTGGTCTCTACCTGATGGATGTAGTCCCTGATGGCGATATCCGCTTTGGCTTCCCCAATATCAATGATACCCAAGAAATTGGTGAGTTAATTGCCTGTGGTGCGCACATGACGCTGTTCTCAACGGGACGCGGGTCGGTAGTTGGCTCGGCCATCTCCCCTGTGATCAAAGTCTGCGCCAACCCCGAAACCTATCGCCGCATGGAAGATGACATGGATATCGACGCTGGACGGATTTTGGAAGGCCGCGCCACGTTGGATGAGGTGGGGCAAGAAATTTTCGACAAGATTTTGGACATCGCTCAGGGAGAAAAGACAAAATCTGAAGACTTGGGGCATCAAGAATTTGTGTTGACCTATAAGAGTTTTGAGCCGATTGGTCCTGCCTGTTTGCCGCTCTAACGAGAGTGGCTCAGTCACTTCTCATAGACACAT
>JBCCFC010000397.1:0-10294 GCA_039029935.1 Chloroflexota bacterium | reverse complement strand
GGTTTTGTTTCCTTCTTGATTATAGGCGTTAAGCCCCATATTTAATTGAATGATTATTTCTGGTAGCGTACCATATCTATGCAAATAGGGCTAACTATCGCAGTGATATTTCTCGTAGGTGACATTCTAATAGGCGGTGTACTCGTCAGCGACCTCGTTTACACGCACAGGCCGCCCTTCCTGCGCCGAGCGAATGGTTGCCAGCGTACAGCGCACAGCATGAACACCATCATGACCCGAATAACGTGGCTCTGTGTCATCACGGATGCAGTCAATGAGGTGATGCACTTGGTTGATATGCCCTTGTCCATAATAGCTGATGTCCGATGCCCACAGTGTATCCCCGCCTTCATCAAAGCGAAAACAGCGTGTCTCTTTGCCTTCTCGATGCAAAATGAGATGTTGCTGTTCGCCATTCCATAACAGGTTATGCCCCCCTTCACCCAATACTTCAATCATGCCTGTCTCGCCCATAATCGCCGTGCTAAAGCCGTGCATATAATCATACTTGCCATTGAGCCGTTCAGCGCGCATCCACAGCCCTTGGCAGCTTGCATCCGCATAGGTCCATGTGATGATGGGGATATCTACTTCGGTGGTGGCATAGGGATCGTGGGCGGCTCCTTGCTGATGGACCGCATTTGGGTCCTGCGAGGTGACGGCATATACTTGGTCAATGGTCTGGTTGGGCATGAGATACTCGGCAGTGGCAAAGAAATGGACGGCATGGTCAAATATCCAAGGATACGCGCCACCACCAGAGCGCATAGGGTCCAGACGCCAGTTTCGTGCTTGGGCGTTGATGTGTGTGGTGGTGAGCGCAGGTTCGCTACGGCGATGCCATGCGCCGTGTCGCTGACGAATTTGGAGGGGCCGACCAATTTCGCCCGCCTCAATCAACGCCCGTGCTTTCATGTGTGAACTGAGAAAGGCATAGGTTTCGCCGACGACCAACTGGACGCCATTGCGTCGTGCCGCTTCACACGCGGCCATGCCCTCGGCAACACTGCGACAGAACGGCTTCTCACAGTGGATATGCTTGACTGCATTGGCCGCTTGCGTGGTCATCTCGGTGTGCAGAAAAGTGGGCGTGGCGATATCGACCGTGTTGATGTCGGGGTTGGCGAGCATTTCCTCGTAAGATGTGTAGACGTGGGGAATGTTGTGTTGATGGGCAAACTGCTGTGCGCGCTCACCGTCCACATCGCAGACGGCGATGACTTCGGCACGTGGGTGGGTCTTATAGCCTTGGAGATGGGAAGTGGCGACGAGGCCAAGGCCGACGATTCCTGCTTGGATTGTGATACTCATGGTTGCTCCTTTGCACATTTTCAGTTTTCAATTCTGTCAATTTTCAGTTTGTTCTAAATGAAAGTATAAGACAGAGACTGCTTGCTTTATTTATACTTGTTCGAACGCCATCTCTTCCCTCATAGTGCCAGTCATAAAAAATTGAAAATTGGCAATTGAAAATTGAAAAAATTGAAAAAATTGAAAACGAAACCGTCGCCCATTTTCAGTTTATTTGAGAAGAAGACACGATGCTTCATGACCATCCCCAACCTGCACGACAACAGGCTCACGCTGTGAACAGGTCTCAAATGCCATTTGGGGTGGATTGAGCCGCCAGCATTATTTGGGGCGTTGATGCATGATTGGTTGGACAGAGTTCGGTTGGACAGAGTTCGGTTGGACAGAGTTCGGTTGGACAGAGTTCGGTTGGACAGAGTTCGGTTGGACAGGGCAGGTTAAAAAATTGACCTTTGCCAATGGTCATTCCCTCTGCTACAATCCATGCAGGAAACCGAGCATTGAACTCGGTGATGAGCAGTAAGGATTATTCGAGGTCAGACCTTCGGGAGGTGTCCGTAGAGGATTCGGATGTCCCAAACTTCTATGGAGCCTCCCCGAAGGTCTCGTATTAGTCCTAGAATAGCAGGAATAAGTACCAAAGGAGTTCACCAATGGCAAAAATTAACAAGTGTATCGAACTGCTTGCCGCAGGGCAACCAATTTACGCAACGCACCCATCCAGCCTGAGCTATGAGGGTGGGCTGGCCGAAGCAAAAACGTGGGCAGACATGCTGCTCATCGACTTTGAGCATCATCCCTTTGATACGGTTGGTCTGACACACTTTATGCGTGGGTTGAAGGAGGGTGGACCCACTGCCAGCGGCCATCCAACGCCAACAGTGGTCTGCACACTGCCGTCCAACGCTACCACTGCGGATGAAGTACGCTACAATGCGTGGCAGACGCGGCATGTGTTGACGGCAGGCGTCCATGGCATTCTGCATACCCATACGCGCACAGCCGACGCGGTGAAGGCGTTTGTGCAGATTACGCGCTACCCCTTCCAATCGCAGGGGCGGGAGACTATCGGTGAGGGGCTACGCGGCGCAGGTGGACAAAAACCTGCCGCCGACATCTGGGGGCTATCTATCGAGGAGTATGTTCATGTGGCCGACCCTTGGCCGTTAAACCCAGATGGTGAGTTGTTGCTGGGTCTGAAGATCGAAGACCGCCATTGCCTTGCCAATGTAGAAGAGATTGCCGCCGTGCCAGGCATTGGCTATGCGGAATGGGGGCCTGGTGATATGGGCATGTCTTTGGGGTATGCCGATGCGCATGATCCGCCTTATCCAGACGACATGAACGATGCACGGACCACCATCATCAATGAACTCAACAAGCACGGAACGGCTTTTTATTGCAGTTGGAACGACCCCAGCATGACAATGGAACAGCGCATCGACTATTTAATTGACGTTGTTGGTGCAAAGATGATGGGTGCGCCCAATAAAGCGTGGGCAGACTATGGTCGCGAGAAAACAGGGCGGACTATGCCTGTGTAGGACACGCCTCTGCAAGCAGCATGGGGACTCTCTCCTATTGTGCATAAACTTTGAGTGTTGGTAGAAAGCCGTTTAGGGAGGAATATCTAAACGGATTTCTACCAAATATTCGATTCTGACAGAAATCCATAATCTTCACCTCAATTTTAGGATATCCAGTTATTCATTGATCAATAGATGGAATTCCTATGCTATTCAGTCTATGAGCTACCAAACTTCAAAATACGATATACTCGGTGCAATAAAAATAGGAGAATCGAGGTTAATTCACGCGTCAAATCGGCAAAGCGTAGGTGTAAAAGTTCTCTAGCACCTTTTGGTAGCCCAATTTTTCATACAGATGCTGACCGGGGTAATTGTCAAATGCCGTTCTTAGGTCAATCCGCGATGCCCCCTGTTCCTTTGCATACGCGGTCGCTCTATTCATCAACATTGTACCAATGCCGTTGTTACGGTCGCTGGCGTCAACATACAAATCGTAGAGAATGAATATCTTGATCGCATTCACGGAACAGAACGAAGGATACATCTGCACAAAACCCTTGATTGCCCCGTCATCTTCTGTAATAAAAATGGTTGATTCGTTATTCTCGATGCGAGCGGTGATGTATGCTTCTGCCAAGTCAATGTCGGGTTCGCATTTGTAAAACTGTCGATACAAATCAAATAATCGTGCGACCTCGGAAACGTGTTCCTGTGTCGCCTGTAAAATTTTCATATGCTGACTCCAATGTTAATTGTGTACTATCATTCGTCAATCATAGCCGTGTGTAGTATAATCGGATTTGCGATTGAACGTCAAGAACGTATCATGCGACCGAGAACATGTGCCGGCGATTATTGACTTTGCCGAAGAAGCCGAGGCTGTGGAAGCGGAGATGGCAAAATTTATTACCGAAGTCGGGTCCACGCGAGCGGCGATTGAGAAGTTTGGCCGAGCATAATGAAGACACAGCATGAAGGAGAACCAATGAGCAGAAATACCAAATTTCACGGCGTTTACCCAATCCTCTACAGCCTCTTTGATGATCAAGGACGACTCGACCGTGAAGCCATGCGCATTCAGGTTGAAGGCTGTATTGCTGGCGGTGCACACGGCATTGCGGTCATGGGATTAGCCACAGAGGTGGGCAAGTTGGATGTGAATGAACGCCGCCAAGTGATCGAGTGGGTGGGCGAAGACATCAATGGTCGTGTGCCGTTGGCCGTTACCGTTGGCGAAGGCAGCGTTTCGGGGCAAGTCGAGTTTGTCAAAGCTGCCATCGCAGTGGGTGCAGACTGGGCGATTTTACAGCCACCCGCCATTACAGGCGTTCCAGAGTCCGAATATGTGCGCTTTCTGGGCGATGTTGCCGACAAATCAGAGATCCCGCTTGCTGTGCAGAACGCACCTGGGCTGATGGCAACCAGCCTCTCCAACAGCGGATTGAAGGAACTAAACCGTCAACACCCCAACGTCTGTTTGCTCAAAGGCGAAGGCCCCGCCACCTATCTTAAACAGTTGATGGAGGACACGGATGATGCATTTGACATCTTTGGCGGTATGGCGGGCATTCAATTCCCCGACTCGCTGCGCGCAGGCTGTGTCGGCATGATCCCCGCAGCCGACCTCTTTGACCCGCAGGTGAAAATCTATGAGTTGATGCAGCAAGGGACACCCGAAGCCATCGCCCAAGCTGAACAACTGCACAAGGAACTCCTGCCATTGATTGTCTTTATGATGAGTTCGGTTGAAAACTTCATCGCCTATGGCAAATATCTGCTGGCAACACGACTGGGGCTTCCCAATAGTAAGGCACGGCAGCCCTCTGTTCCTGTCACGGAGTTTGGGCTACAGATTATGTCCCATTGGGCAGAGCAGTTGGGGCCGCTTTAAGTACTATAGGCTGTCAACCTATACATCTAATCCGAAATGCTCAATAATTTTAGATGCAACCGCTTGTGGCGATAGATGTGTGTTATCAATTTCTAACGAATCCGTATCCGGAATGACCTGATGGTTCTTCATCTGTCGCTGTCGTTCAAGCGCGGCGACCGTATTGATTTTGCCGACTTCGCCACGATCCGCTTGGACAACCCGTTTCTGTAGCTCCTCAATGGCGCAGGTCACATAGACAAAATGGATTTCCGCATCATGCCTATTCATAATGTCCGTGACGCGGTCCAGATACGGTTGAAAATGGGGATGAGAGTAGGCCCACGTGAAAATAAGCCCTGGGATATCCTGCTTGGCCGCATACTCAAAGACGAGTGTCCGTGTGTCCCAGACCAACTCGCTAAAGCCTGTGTCGCCAAAGTCAAACAACACTTTTGCAACGTCAATGCTGACGTGATTATGAAACAAGCGAAAGCCTGTTTGTTGTGCAAGCTCTTTGGCAATGGTCAGTTTGCCCGTCGCCTCTGAGCCGTAAATAATAATTAATTTCATACGCTATCTATATATCCAATGTCAACCATCAATCGGCCATCCGACCATCAGTCACTATACGACCAACGGAATCGGCACAACGAAAACCATCGCTTTTTGCAAGGGCAAATCGCCAACTATGCCGAAGGCGAGAAACCGCTTCATCTCTTCAACCAAATTCAGGCTGAAGCCGCAGCCCTTGCGCAGATTGAAGCGGAGATGAAGGCACTCAATCTGGATGTCAACCATCCTCCTGACACCCAGTCTACCTTGCCACGCCCGCAGGAATCGGTTGACATCATCTCACTGCAAGCGCCACAGGGGCCGATGCGCACCCAAGACCCATTCTACATCAAGCGGCAACCAGACCAACAACTGCGTGACCAGTTGAGCGCGGTCAGGCTGGCGAACGGCAGCACCACCACCATTCGCGGTTCACGGCAGACAGGCAAGACATCGCTGCTGGTGCGTGGGCTGGACCATGCGCTGCAGCACAACGCCACCTGTCTCCTGATCGATTTTCAGACGCTGGATGATGGTCAACGCCACTCGCTACATACACTGCTCCATGCATTGGTGATGACGATCTGTCTGCAATTGGGGCTGGATCAGCAAGCAGCCGCCACTGACCCCGATACGCCGTTGGGTGCAAAGCAGACGTTTAATCTCTTCCTCGAAACATATGTATTACCAGTCATTGCGGGTCCCATTGTGCTGGCGATTGACGAGGCCGACAGCATCCTCAGCCGCCCCTTCTCACAGGAGTTTTTCAGCCTTGTGCGTTCATGGCACGGCAAACGTGTCTCGCCCATCCCCACTACCCGTGCGCTTTGGGAAAAACTCAGTACGATCCTTGTCATCTCCACGGAGCCCTACCTGCTCATTGATGACATCCATCAATCGCCCTTCAACGTAGGCTTGACGCTGACCTTGCGAGACTTTGATGAACGTCACCTGCTTGAGCTCAACTATCGGCATGGCAATCCGCTGACCGCTGCACAAATCATCGAACTGGGGAACTTGGTCGGTGGACAGCCCTACTTGGTGCGCATGGCCTTCTATGCGCTGGTCAACTAGCAGGTCACATGGGACACATTGCTGGCCGATGCGACCAACGATAACGGCCCTTTCAACGACCACCTCAAACGCATCTATTGGGCGATTCAGCAACAGCCCGCCTTGGTTGATGCACTCAACCCGATTGTGGGAATTGGGCCGAAATTTACACCGTTGGCGTTTTTTCATGCGGTACAGAAGCGGTTGCGGAAAGAGGATGGAGCAGAGACATTGGCTCTGTTGCGGTTGCAGAAAGCGGGCATACTTGAAGAAAATGAGGCCGGATATCGGTGTCGTTGTGATCTGTATCGACGGTATTTATACGGGAAGTTGTCATCTCGTCGTTAAAGAAAATGGATTTTTTTTGTCATTTGATGGTTATCAGGATGCTGTTGTTTTTCACTACGCATCTTGAACTGTCTTACCGTCGCAAACTCTTCCTCTAGCTCTTCTGGGGTATAATCCAGATAGCTGATTCGTCTTCGGCGTAGCAATTCTAAGAATTGTAGGCGCGTGATACCGAGGAGTTGTGCAGCTTTATCCGACGAGACTTGTCCATCTGTGAACAGATGTAACACAGCCCACTCATTCAAATAATGCTGGATATCAATACTCGATAGATTGTAATTCAAAATTGATTTGGGTACACTGACCTCGAATGTTGCTTGTTGCATATATACTCCTTCACAAAAATCATTCACCAAACCAAAACCATCATAACATCATCATACCCTCACCAGCAGACATACGTTAAGCAAACCACACCCACAAACATCTGCAAAAGACTGCACAGATTCATCTAAACGGTCACTATTAACTGTTTATACAAGCTTGAGTTGTTGATACTGCCCTACTTTGATACAATCAAGACCAATTATGATATCAAAGTGAGGAGGATAACCAATGTCAGTTCGTACATTAACCTTATCTATGCCAGAGACACTTTACACCCATTAGAAGTGCTGATGGGCATCTCTCTGACCTTTTTATACCAAACCGCAATTGTATCCAAGTTGAATTTGGATTATACTGAACATATGTCTGAACCAATCACTATCCAACCATTTGATCAAAATGTAAAAGCGTTCTTTCGGGATACACTACAAGCATTGGGATTACGTGTTGAAACCGAGCTTGAAACTTTTTTGAGTGTGCGTACAATTGACCTTGTAGCGGAGTGTCAAGAGGAAGATTTGGTTAACTTAGCTGATACTTGTTTCTCATATTTTCGGGCAATCAATATCATTGAGTTGAAAGGCCCCAATGATCGCTTGCGTATCAGAAATTTTTCTCGGATTATGTCACGTAGCTGGGCGGCCGAGCGGTTATCAAGTGCAGTAGAGGATGACGAGGAAGATATTCTTGACGAAGAAGACTTTAATGGAGTACAGTTAGAGGAAGACCACGACGAGGAGGAGGAAAAGAAGAAGTCTCTTCCAGCACTGTTGCCAAATGAACGAACGATTACGCTGATTTGCGTGGTGCGACCAACCAAAATTTTGGATGAATTGCAACATATCTTTCATTTTCACAAAACAGATGCGCCTGGTGTCTATCTATCGGAACATATGACTCAGATTCGCATCATTCATCCAGATGAATTAGATATCATTCCTGAAAATTATCCGTTACTGTGTTTATCACGCGGAAAGAAGCTACAATCGTTCATCGAGCTTTGCATACAACAAGAACTGTATTACTACTTGCGGTTTATTTTGACAGTGGGTCAAACCACTGATAATCGTGTAATTTGGTATAAATTAATGGAGGTACTTGAATTGAGACCAATGATTCAACCTGAAACATGGGGATATGTTGAAGAATTCTTCAAGGAAGTGCCAGAGGCATTTGAAAGTGTTCCCATCATTCAACAAAATTTCAAACTTGCTCAGGAAAAGGCGCATGAGCAGGGCATCGAAACGGGGAAAGTCGAAAAGCAACGTACAAATATCATCCGCATGATACATCGAAAATTTGGTGATGGGCATGATGCAAAAGTCGCGGAATTGGTCGAAGAGATTGAGCAGCTAGATGATCTAGATGTGCTTGACGAATGGTTTGACCGCATTTTCGATGCAAATACGTTAAACGAGTTAATCGATTCTCGTGGATGATTGTGTTGTATACATGACCCGACCTTTGGGGTGTGCGCACTAAGTCCACATGCCTAATCAACTCCCTCATGCGCATCTCCCGAAGGTCTCAACCGACCTTGCACATGTTCACTTGTCTTTGCGACTATCTTTGCTGCTGGTTGCCACAAAATTGGTCACTTGATAGGGGAAATCCCCACAGAGCGATATTGTTTGAACGGTGGCTTGATTGCTGGTGGTATCGTGGGTCGATCTACAGCCATTGTGTTTAATTCGCTCATCAGCATTATCCCTCCTTGTTTCCATTGGATTTGTACATCGTGACTATAAATCGTGCATACAGATTGTGTGCCATCCTCATCATTATACATGGTGCGTCATGGCATCGCAAATGGTTGGGTTCTTATGAAAACACATTTTCTATTTTGAGCATATCGTTCCAATTGTGGATAGTGGGTTCAACAAATACCAAACTACTTACGATTAACGTTTCATTCTTCACGATTCACTACTCTGGCACTGCCCACGCTCTACCGTACCATCTGCACTGCCAGAGATGATACGCTGCTCATCTGGACTGAACCCCACCGAACAAATATTAGAGGTGTGGCTATCGAGTTGGGCGAGTTTTTCACCGCTCACTGCATTCCATATACGTATCGTATTATCTGAACTGCCATTGTAACTTGTATCGGCGGTATTTGTATGGGAAACTGTCATATAGCTGCTAGAGAAATAGACGCGTGATACCGCGATGTTTGTCGATATCTATCACGATTTCTGCCAGATTTTCCGCACATTTTTCACAGTAAATACCATCCTTCAATAATCGTTCAAGATTACCTTCGATCTGGTACAGTTTCACCTCTGGCACGGCGATTCTTATCAATAATCTCATAAACTGCCTTGCGCAGTGGTGTCATTGGTAAGGGTGGTGACTCCCGCTTTCTTTTTTCAGCAAGCGCGCGATAATAGCGTTCACGTTCTGCCAAGGTTTCCTGAATCTCCTTGAGTTCTGGCTCTAGCCGCGCTCGGTGTTCTTCAATATACTCAAGTGCTATTTCTACCTGTGGAGGAATTAAATCAAGGTTGTAACAGATAAAGAAGAATTCTGCGCCATTATCAGCCATCTCCATCACATCATAAACAGTCGTCTTGGTCCCGCTAATCGTTGGACCTCGGTCAGTGTCGATAATTTTGACAGAATAATCTCTTTTGTACTCTTTGGGGTAAATCTTGGTGAGCATATCCGGTGTCACGCCGTTGACCTTGGCCGTTGCACTCAAGTCTGCGATTAAGGCCGCTAACTTGTATGGCGAACTATCGAGCAATCCGGGCAGCAGGCACTGAAAGACCGCTTGTATTTGGTCTTGCTGTTCGGCAGGGGTTGATTCATATTTTTGTCTTGTTTGTTCATCAATTGGAATCACAAGCGTTGGTGTAGAAATTTGACATTATTTCGTTTAAAAGTGGCATTTATTGCTCTTGGGTCACATAATTGCCCTCATCCATTTCTTGTGCGTGTTGTTTAGCAATCGCCCACTGTTCGGTTGTTGCTCGTGTATGTGGCGCGAGATGCTGTTTTTTAGCACTCGTCTGAAATTGTTTTACCGTTGCAAACTCTTCCTCTAGCTCTTCTGGCGTATAATCCAGATAGCTGATTCGTCTTCGGCGTAGCAATTCTAAGAATTGTAGGCGCGTGATACCGAGAAGTTGTGCAGCTTTACCCGACGAGACTTGTCCATCTGTAAACAAATGTAACACAGCCCACTCATTCAAATAATGCTGGATATCAATACTCGATAGATTGTAATTCAAAATTGATTTGGGTACACTGACCTCGAATGTTGCTTGTTGCATATATACTCCTTCACAAAAATCAT
>JBCCFC010000396.1:0-10299 GCA_039029935.1 Chloroflexota bacterium | reverse complement strand
CTCATGAGTTACAAAGAAATTGATTTAGAAGAACTATACGAACAAATGCAAGATGATCTCTATGATGGGATCAAAGAAGAAATTCCAATCCAAGTCCAAGAGGCACTAGATCGGGGTCAATCACCACAACAGATTTTGGATGATGGGCTTGTTGGTGGCATGGATATTGTTGGTGTGGATTTCCGTGATGGTATTCTATTTGTACCAGAAGTGTTGATGGCTGCAAACGCCATGAAAGCGGGCATGGAAGTCATTCGTCCGTTGCTGACCGAGACTGGTGCTGCACGTGTTGGTAAAATGTTGCTTGGTACAGTCAAGGGTGACATCCATGATATTGGCAAAAATTTGGTGGCAATGATGATGGAAGGGGCTGGCTTTGAAGTCATCAATTTGGGGATTAACATTGATGCTGATCAGTTTATTGCTGCCATCAAAGAGCATGAACCCGACATTATTGGCATGAGTGCGTTGTTAACAACAACCATGCCCTATATGAAAGTGGTTATCGACGCCATTGGTGAAGAAGATATGCGTGATGATGTCTATGTCATGGTTGGTGGCGCACCCATCACAGAGAATTTTGCACGTGAAATTGGTTCTGATGCCTATGGTCGTGATGCGGCTGTCAGTGTGGAAATCGCAAAGGCGTACATGGCCCGTAAGAATGCTGAGGCTGCTAAAGCGTAAAGCGTTGGAACGGTTGAGCGTTGGAACGTTGAAGCAGGAAAGCGAGAAAATAGTGAAGCGGGAAAACGATCCATTGCTCCAATGCTTACTCGTTTCACCGCTCCAACGCTTACTCGTTTAGAAAGGGTGGCTATTAGTGAGTGACAAGATTGATCCGTATGCTGAGTTACTTGAGCGGACAAAGGCTTATGCAAGTCGGATTATTCGGTTGTATACGCATATGCAGCAGGTGTACCATTTTAATGATGCAGCGATGGTGATTGGCAAGCAGCTTCTGCGTTCAGGGACATCGGTTGCAGCCAATCATCGGGAAGCCAAGCACTCACGTAGCAAAGCAGATCGTATTGCCAAATTCCAAATTGTCCTGCAAGAGTTGGAAGAAAGTTCGCTCTGGTTGGAATTACTGAGTGAACACGAGATGGCAAATACAGCAGGTCTTGCACAGATTCTGGATGAAACAAATCAACTAATCGCTATCTTTGTGGCAAGCGTTCAAACGTTGAAGCGTTGAAGCGTTGGAGCGTTGGAACAATTGAACGGTGAAGCGAACGAACGATTTTCGTTCAGCCGTTTTTCTGCCCCAACGTTCCAACGTTTTATGTTATAATTTTCCCTTCCTTGCGCCACTTCTCTAAAAAGTTTTTCACATCTGTTTCATTTCTGCCGCCATTCTCGATCTCACGCCAATCGTGGTAGAGTGGCATCATCTTTGACTCAACCATCCACATATCCAACAACCCGGGCGATTTTCTCATACTCGCATAAGAGCCATATTGTTGAATGGCCGCAGCGACTGCACTCTCTTTGATCAGCGGTTTAAAGCCCGGATTGCGAATGTCGCTGGGCCACACACAGCCGCGATAGCTCATTTTGACCTGCACAATACCACTGCGTAGCTGAATCAGAATTTCACACAGCCCCACAGCCTCTTTCCACCAAGGGAGGTCGATGGGTTGCGTATTGACCACATTGGAGAGGTTTGCCGCTTCCGAGCCACCCCAAGCAACATTCCAAATGCGAAACCGATCATCATAGATGAGGCTGTCAAATTGGATGTCTACGCCGCCTTTGGAAACCAGATCGACAATGCTTGTATAGAACATTGCCGTCAGTAAGTGACGGACTGGAAACGACACAAATTGGTTAAAGATGGGGGGCCATGCCAGCGGATGACCACCGTGCATGGGATGAGCAAAGTCTGGATTTGGTTCTTGGTATGGTCTTTTCTTGCCAAACATAACCTTACACCTGTGAAATATGATCGCTCATATCAAAAAGTGTGCAAACCGATGATTCTGCCTATGGCAAATTATTGTGTTTGCACACTTACTGAATATGAGTCAATATGGCTGCTATTTTGATGAACTGCGCTGTCAATCATATCATATGGGCGCGGATGTGACTGAATTAGGTATTCCATATTCAGTGGGTCGGTAGGTCAGTAGGTCGGTTACTAACCTACTGGATACTGATTTACTGAATACTGATATAATTATGGAATCGTCAATACCCAATCGGGTTGAATTACATTTCGATCGTTCTCCAGTTGTGGATACGTCCCTAAGTTTGCGTCAATCAATTGGTCCTCAGTAATGTTATATTGATTTGCAATCAAGGCGATACTTTCACCGGATTTAACGGTGTGGGTGGTTGGTCGATTTCCCGCACGAGCATCTCGTGCGACGATAACTTCTGTACCATCCTCTTCAACTATAACAACCTCACCATCGACATCTCCGTTCTCATCCAAAAGAACAACCTCTTCTTCATAGGCTATCTCTGGCCAAAGGCCGATACCATTGACTAATTGTTTGTTTTCTCTAGAATGGTGGCGGCCACCTGTTAAGCCGCGGGCTGCCGTGCCGTTGACATTTAGTTTGTATTCTGTAACAAAGTTATCATTGGTACAATTGAGTTCCCACTCTTCAAAACGTTTCGTCATCCAGCCACTACCAGTATCATAGACTTCACAAGCGACACCTCTTGGGATATCACGAAGCCCCATGACGTTTTGATTTGCACTCACATCGCCCGTTTGATTATATTTCGCTTGGATGACACCCATCCAAAGACTCATGGCTGTAGGCTTTAATTCGTACTCCTCAATGATTTCTTCCTGCCCCTCTATAACGACCTCAGTCGTTTCAGTCGTTTCATCCTCCCCACCACTTAAAGTAAATGGGTCAGTGAGTCTTCTTGGTCCAGAATCGTCGGTCGTTAGCGGTAAGATAGACCCAGTGACGCGATTAACCTCTTCAGCCATACGCGTGCGCGGTAACGTATCTAGCACTTGACCAAATATCCAGTCTGCGGCAAAAATGGCGACACTGCCCAAAATAATGGCAATTAGAGCAAGGACAAACGTGATCCGAAAAACGGATCCAAAATTCCAGTTGTTAACGCTGCCAATAACTTTTGGCACCAGTTGAAAGAAAAATAAATAGACAATTGCCAATGCCACAATCACATAAAAAGCATTGGCAAACCAGACGAGCATTTCTTGTACGACGTTAGACATTCTTTCTCCCTGTAATGACTCAATGTATGCTACAATGTTAAGATTAAGAAATGGTTTCATTCTTCAACATAACCATAATCTCTTCTCGGTTTGGGCCTTGAATGAGTTGTGTGTGTTGAGTGTATAGCCCTTTCCTAGAACGATTTTTGGGTTCTTCAAGTTGTTGAATGAATGATTTACTGCTGCACCCACCAACTAACTTGCCGTGCAACAGGATCGGAAAACAGGGTACGCCAGCTTTGGCAGTCATAGCCTCGCGTTGTCCCAAAATTTTCACAAAATCGATTAATGGGCCAACGATCATCAAAGACCATCATCCCAGAATGGGTACTATCAACACCAAAGAGTCTTTGGGTTGCTTCAAGCCCAGCCACTTTGGTGACTGTAGAACCATATCCCGTAAAAATTGGGATCACTTGGACACCTTGTACCCTAATTTTTGAAGGTGAGAAGGGCGATGCAAACAATGTTGTGGGGAATAGACCTGTTGGGGAACTATCCGACTCGTTTCCCTCATTGTTTAAAGACTCTGTGTTCAGAAATTCAGTGTTTAATATATCTAATGGCAGGCCATCTGACGATAAAATTTCGGCAGCCGCATCAACGCCTACCTCAGCAATACCCTGCTCTAAACTGCGTACAGTACTTGACACCGCGTCTGTGACAGAGTTAGAAATTTCCTCCGGTGAAGGAATATCCACAGGAATGATGTTGACTGCCTGGTTGCCACGCTCAATGTTATGGAAAACATCCCACACAACCAATACACCATCACCTGACAATCCGGCCTCTTTCCGTTTTTGTGCAAGATACTCGGCCAACTTCTGTAGATCACTATACGTGACCACTTCCATAAACTCCAAGTCAACTGCTACACCATCCAGACCAAAGGGGACTAGCGCATCAATCGCATCATATGCATCAAGCAGCTCCCCTGCGACATCGACCACAACAATGCCGTCGAGCCGATGCACATCATTCATCAACATACGTACATTGCCATAGGTAAAGCGGCTATTCAGACGTGGAATCACAACCGGACGTGGTTCTGTTCCTGTGTATAGTTCAACCCGTTTCTGCCATGAGCGCATGGCATGGATAATCTCACCCGTTGTACACGTCTGCCCTAATGTACCGACTGCACGACAGGGCATTCCCCAAACGGCACTGTATTGTGCGCCGGGCGTATAGCCAGAGGCAGATATAGAAACATATCCATAACGCATGTACGTCCACAATGCGTTCAACCCGATATCTTCCTCGGTCATCCATAAGCTCACGGCCAATGTGATACTACACAGCGTCATTGGCACAAGTATAATGAGCGTTACGCTGATCCATGTCCAGGCCGAACGCTGGCGAAAACGTTGAAATCCGTCTCTTGTGGCACTTAGACGGGCGACAACCCATAGACCCGCTCGCCCCATTACTCGTAGCGAGACAACAGGACGCACAACCATCATGAGGGCTAGCAGAATAAGTAACACCAAAAGGATGGCTGGTGCTGTAAAGAACCCTCCATAAGGGCGCACAGAATTCGCACCGAATATCTGCCCCAGTCCACCACGCCGCATCCCATCTTCCACCGAACAGAATGGACAGTATTGCATATAGGCACGGTTAAAATGGTTGTCGATGCGTAAACGGCCTCTGGTTGCATGATGAATTTCCCAGTGGATGTGAGGTCCAAAGCTGGTTTGCCCAGACCAACCCACTCGTCCCAGAGGCGTCCATATATCGACCATCTGTCCCGCTTCAACCCAAATTGAGCCACCCTCATTCACAAGATGTGCATACACGCTGGTATAGCCATTCTGGTGGTCTATCAAGGCCCAACAGCCATAGCCGCCTGCGTTGTTACAGCCCGCATAGGAGACTTGACCCGATGCCATCGGATAGACAGGCGTCCCAAAAGGCGTTGTCAGGTCCCATGCATGGACTGAACCGCGATCTAAATGGTCTTGCTCATCAGATGATAATAAATTCCCAGAGACAGGAGACAACCACTGACCGTCATTGGACACCAAACGACCACCCGCAAATGGTTGAAACTGCGCATATAGGTTTTGTGTGAGCAAGTGTATTGAAATAACAATACTAATAACCGTGATGATCGTTAAAAAAAATTTTCTTGCAAAAAAAATGTGGTACTTCTGACGAGATACTAGGTTTCCATTGCACGAGGCATCAGGTTTACTTTTTTCTGGCAAATTTACACCCGAAATTCGATGCCACAAACCCTGAAAAAGAACCATTAACACCAGCTTAAAGATAGGCCTCTTAAAGATAGCCCGGGGGACTTGGCTTACACTCATAGACCTATTTTTAACCAAGTTTAAGTATTTTGTCAAAATTACTATCGCACAGTTAAACTGTACGCCGATGATGTCTCAATGATGTGCCGATTTAAATTCTAGTAAGATCGATAATATTAAACAATGACTGCAGCATAATAGACATAGGCAAAAATGCGTAAATTACCCACTACAATTGTCTTAGTCGGCTTAAGTCTTAATTAAACTCACATATATGGATAGGATTCGGCCCGCGGGGTCATGATTGCGCTGGTGAATCGTAGAGAATTAATGGTGCAATCTAGTTGCATAAGTCATAATGTGATATTTGATTTAGTGTTGCCTTACGATCTATTTTTCCTGTTGGCGTTTCTGCAAATTTGGTACAATAAACAAACTGGCGGGGTATTTCATAGTATGCTAATGTTTTTTTCAATTCACCACAAATTTCTTCTTCCTGTGACATTTGCAGTGAATATCCCTCTAGTACAACGCCAACAGTTTCGCCAAGTCGCGTATCGGGCAGTGCCGCCACAAAAAAGCGACGCTCGCTTAATGATAGTGCGAAATGGGTTTCGTTTACAAAATCATTACGCTTATCTGAATAATTCGTAGGTTTAAGCAAACTCTTTTGATCTAAACGATAAAACACCTTGGCAAGTTCTGTCTCTACTGTCTCAATTTGGACTTTGATCCCGCCACTATTGATGACGTTGTCCCATCGCCCTAACCAAATGAATGATCCATCGTCCCCTAAAACGACCGAATCATTCGTTTGCAAACGCTTTCCCAGAGTAATGGGCGAAGAGACCGCAAGACACCCACGATCATCTGTCGTAAGTTTAACGTTTGGTAACGGTCTGAATTTTTTGACAGAATGTACCTCACTGTTTCTCGCCTTACTACAAGGATTCAGATGTCGCAACGCAAAATGGGTAACAGTCTCCGTCATGCCAAAGGTATGGTAAATGGGAACCTCAAGGTTTTGGAGTTTTGCCTCTAGTGCAACGCTGACGGGCGCACCACCGACCAAAATAGATTGCATTTTATTCAAGCGACGCAAGTACGATGGTGGACTATCAAGCAGTGTTTGTAATTGCAGTGGTACAACGGCTGTAAAGTCAAAATATGTCTCTTGGGCTGCAAGCTGTGCAAAGGGGTCGCTTGCTGGTTCAACAACGGTCATATGCATCCCAAGCACAAACCCACGCACGAGCATCATGCGCCCTGCAATAAAGCGTGTTGGCAGACAGACGATCATGTGTTGCCCCGGCTGTAATCCTAACGCCGATCCCGTTGCCTGTGCGCTATAGACCATCTGAATGCGTTGAATGGCAATTGGTTTGGGTTTTCCTGTCGATCCAGATGTATGCACCGTAAATTGTTCGACACCCATAACCCACTGATAGCAAAAATCAAGCGTATGTTGCGTATTTTCACTGAATTCAGCATAATTTGGTATAAAATCAACGGGTGGACCTTGCATTAAGTCGGCAATGGTATAAGTTTGCCCTGCAACAGTGAGTCTTGGGCTGGGTTGATGAAGATCAGTAGGAACGTTGTCACTATTAGATTGTCCAGCCATGTTGAGTTTCCTCGTTTATGTAATTTTTGAAAAATTCCATTTGGATGTTGGTGAGGTTTGATAGCGTAGCCTATTGCCATCCAATGCAATGGGTGCGGGGATGTTGTTTGCGAAAAGCGTCCCCGTACCCATGCCATGAATACGCTGTTCCTGCGCCGTCTCCAGCAAACTGGTCCATTGGCAGAGTGCATTTAATCCAACATTTGATTCGAGCAGTGAATTAATCCACCACTCGCAGCCCACTTCGGTGGCATCATCAATCCACTGCTCACAAACCGTAAACCCACCCAATAGTGTTGGCTTAATCACAATATGTTGCGGGCGGATTGTTTGCAGCAATTCACGACGCAGGCTTGGGTTAATCGGGCCAATCAACTCCTCATCCAGTGCAATAGGTATCGGTGACTGCGCACAGATTGCGGCCATCTCTTGCCAGTTTCCCGCAGGGATGGGCTGTTCGAGAAAGTGGATATCCAGAGGGGCCAACTGTTCTAAAATAGACAAAGCACTTTCTGGCGTATACGCGCCATTGGCATCAAGACGCAGCGTAATCTGTTCTGGTGGATAACGACGCCGTATCTCGGTTAACAGCTTTAGCTCATCCTCAAAGAGTAACGCCCCCACCTTCATCTTGATGACACGAAAGCCAACAGCCACTTTTTGGTCAACTTGCGTCAAGAGTCCCTCAACTGTGTCCATCCAGATTAGCCCATGTGTTAACAACGATGTCTCACCCTTTGAAAAGGACGTATCAAACAACTGTTGTTGACCGCCATTACAGAGGTCGCGTAATGCTGTCTCAATGCCAAAGGCGAGCGCAGGTAATTGTGATAGACAAACATCATCTCTGCTATGAGTGTTTGTCGTGGGTAAGATACAATCAAGTATATTTTGCCATACATTGGGCGTAGAGTATAACGTCTCTAACGTGTAGCTTGCGTATTCTGGCCGATCAAAAATTTGACAAAATCGTGTAAGAATGTCTAGGTAAATATGTTCTGGACGAATCGTATCGTGCTTCTGTTCGTCAATGCTCAATTTGGGCATAGGACCACATTCGCCCCAGCCAACACAATCAGGCATTTCTGGCGACGTTAGCCGAATCAAGAAAGTCTGCTTTTCTGTATAAAACCCACGCGATGTCCCCGCTGGGCGTTTAAACTTAAGCATGTAGGGATATAGTGAAACGCCTAACCGTGCAGAACCATTACTTTGCCTCTCCATCACCCCGCCTCCTCTCTATCGAACCAATGCCTTAAATGCCTCAAAAACCGCTCCATTCACGGCCATATCTGTCTCGATTTCTAAAATGCGCGGCTGTGAACTCAAATCAAAAAATCCATCTAATGCTGTTGCCAAGGATGCCTCATCATTGCAAAAGCGATATTCGCATCCGTGATCCAGTGCCGTATGTTTGGCATTAAGCCGTTGTGGTGTCAGAAAGTAAGTCTCGCGTTCTTGTTCTGCCAGTTGATTTGGTCCCGCAATCAGATCAAAAATGCCACCTCCATAATTATTGAGTATAACGATGCGCAGCGAAGAGGGCAGATATTGATGCCACAGTCCATTGCGGTCGTAGAAAAAGGAGAGATCGCCTACAAGTAAGGTGGTCAACTGTGTATCTGAGCCATTTTGCGCGCTGATGATTTCCTGCGCAATCGACGCCCCTACCGTCGTACTGACACAGCCATCAATACCACTGGTCCCACGGTTGGCATCAACACGCCCCAATGAACGCTCTGTAATGTGTCCAATGAAGTTTGCATAGCGAATAGGCATGCTGTTGCCGATTTGCAGATGACTACCGCTGGGCATAGCAGACATGACGTGATGAATGGCTTTAAATTCGCCATAAGGGGCATCGGCCAAGAATTGTTCAATAGCCTGAGTAACGCGCTGCTCCTGTGTCTGCCAATTTTGTGCATAGTCGTGTGCATAGTCGTCTATTGCCGCTTTATGTTCGCTTGGCAGGTTCTGACGAGACAGCAGCTCTGAAAAAAATTGAGACGCCGACATAGGTATCACATGTGTCAACGTTTGAAAGGTGTCTGCCGCTGCCTCAACGTGACCCACGCCGCCACCACCCAATCCAATGTGCCACTGCTGTTGGGGCGGGTATTTGCGTAGAAAAAGCTTGAGGTATTTTGAAATGACAGGCCCCCCAAAGGTAATGATCAGTTCTGAACGAATTGCTTCCTGAAGTGCCGTGTCTTGCGTCCCTAAAATCGCATCAGCGTGATAAATTTGTGTCCCATCAGGGTAAATATTGGTCGTAATCTCGCCAATCACGGCCACGTCGCGCTGTTCAGAAAGTTGCGACAATGCTTTGATAAGCGCAGGGTTGGGGTGGTTTACGCCACCGATGATCAACTTTCGCTTCGCACTCTGCCAAGCCGCCAGAAGGTCATCCCATACTTCATTGGTTAACTGCGTTGCATTAGCTGGGACATGAATCTGTTTATAGCTAGCATTTTCGACAGGCATCCTATCGGCTGGCACATAGAGCGGCTCACGTAACGGCACATTGACATGGACAGGCCCAGAAACCGGACTGGTGAGATTGTTCATTGCCTCAGCAATTAAACGCATGACATACCATTGCGCATCGGGATGGCTCAAGTCAACGGGCAGTTGGTATGCGCCTCGACAGTGCGGCTCATACAATCCCTGTTGGTGAATCGCCTGATTGTCCTGCTGATCAATCCACTCCGGTGGCCTATCCGCTGTGAAAACAAGTAGCGGCACCTGCTGATAAAAGGCTTCGGTCACAGCAGGCGCATAATTGAGTGCAGCGGTCCCCGACGTACACACCAATCCAACAGGACGCCCCAACTGCTGCGCCATGCCTAAAGCAATATAGGCCGCCGACCGCTCATCATAGACAACCCGGCACTGAATGTCAGGATGACGACTAAACGCCAATGTCAATGGCGCGGAACGGGATCCGGGCGAGATGATAAATTGGTCAATTTGATTTTGTACACAGGCATCGGCAATCTGATCTAAAAATTGTTGCCGTTCAATTACCCAAGCTGGGATGGTATTTATAGACATGTCTGTATCCTTATTCAGGTGGGCAAGGTTGAAGAGTTGAAAGGTTGAAGAGTTGAAAGGTTGAAGGGTTGAAGGGTTGAAAGGTGGAGGGGTTGAAGTGGCTATCGACTCTTCACTAATCACTCTTCACTCTTCACTCTTCACTCTTCACTCTTCACTCT
>JBCCFC010000395.1:0-10305 GCA_039029935.1 Chloroflexota bacterium | reverse complement strand
TTTTCGGAGGATCTTCGGAGTCATTTGCAAACGCAATCTGGTATACTCTATAGAAAAAACGCCATTTTGTGGAGGGACTTCGGAGCCAGTTACGCACTCAATCTGGTATACTTTATAGAAAAAAATGAAATATTCAGATAGAGCTTAAGCAAATCTGATATCTACATACACCAAACCGCGTTCTATTGAAGAAAACTTTGACATTGCTATGCTACATAGGAACGATGTAGCAACAGGCAGTATCTTAATAAACTCTATCGTTGCTAATTTGATTCAAATAAGCGTTCATGTATGCTCAAACTTTATACCTGGAGGTACATAGAAAATGTCTAACCAATTTTTTGAAATAACAAAAGAACAACAAATAGCAGCCACATTAAGTTTTCTCTCTCATGCTGGTCAGAAAATCGTTGAAACGGGTGTCAATAGAGGGGCTGTCGATAAAAAAATTCACGACATGCTTGAATGTGCCATGCCCCAAATGGAACCATTGCACAACGACGCAGGCCAGCTTGATTGGCAAATTGTTTGGGGACCTGTCACCTACACCTTTCCTAATGCGAAATATCAGGACAACATGATGTATGTTGTGCAGTCCATCTCTGACCCAACCCGCTATGCGGTCGCCATTCGTGGTACAAATGGTGTTGCCGATCTCGATTGGCTGCGAGAGGATTTTGCTGTGTTTAGAAAGGAAGCGTGGAAACTGCCAAAAGGAAAGAAGGTAAAGGGAAAACCCGTCATTTCACATGCGAGCATGGTTGGCCTTGATGCGCTTCTCAAACATTTGATTCCGGCCAAAGGATTGCCGGGAGAAGGACAGAACATTGCTGCCTTCATGAAAAGCATTACTCAACCGAATCCTGTTTCGATTTTGATTACAGGGCATAGTTTGGCAGGTGCGTTATGCGAGGTATTGGGGCTTTGGTTTCGACAGTCTCAAGGGCTTTCAGATGAATGGGATCCAAACACCAATGCCACACTCAGTGTCATCTCTTTTGCGGGGGCAACACCTGGCAATGTTGCCTTTGCGAACTACTTTAACGAGCAGTTTGGCAGTGCCTGTCAACGCATTCATAACGAACATGATGTCGTGCCCCATGCATGGGAGAACAAAACATTAGCAGAACTCCCCCAACTATATGCTGGTGCTGGTATCAAGATGTCTTGGTCACAATGGTTAGCAGCGAAGACACTACGCTTGGTTGTTCATGGATATCAGCAAGTGGCGGTTTCATACCCCTTTACATGGCCGCTCAATACGGACCCAAAATACAATAAATATCTAGCACAAGCTGGTCATCAACATAGTTATGCCTACCAAGCATTTTTTAAGATTCCACATGTGGAACAGGTGATCGCAGAATGTGAGAAGAAGGTGAATGGTTCTTCATCGTAAACCACGGCTATGATGTAAGGTCATTCCACAAAATAAAATACTCGTTCAGTGAGCACGCCCCCGTGCGGGTTGACTCACGAGTTTAATCCGCACGAGGGCGTGCTCACTGAACGGGTTATGGGTAATTATTTTTGTGGATTAGCCTAATACCTGTGTGAGGTCTATTTCAGGGTTAAACGGAGCATAGTGCCATCACGTTGTATGCATCACTATCATTGCATCACTATGATTGCATAGACGTGTCTCTATGCTGCGGATAATTATATTTTTTCAGCATAGGACTGATACAGCAAAGAAAACTGTAGATGTCCTACCTACCTAACTATCTATTTGAAAGGAACTATGCAATGAGAAGAAACTTAATTGTGACTTTGGCTATTCTCGTTGTGGTTGTGGGTGCTGCTGTGTTTGTCTATCAAAGATTGAACAGCGGTCCTGAACCGGGTAAGGTGTTTGATGATGCCTATAAGGCTGGTCGTGCACCAGAGAGCTTCCCTAGCTCGGACGACGACTACATGGGAGACATGGACTACGGCATCACCAGAGACCCCGAAGCGGTGAAGGAGGCACTCGAACCCTACTTGGGCTCGGATATCTCTCCGGAGGATGCTGTACGGGCTGTTGTTCGTGGACGTAATAACTGGAACGTCTGGACAGCGGGCAATGACCGTATTTGGGATGTGCTATCAAGAGATAGCTTTGGCAATCTGGATTTGCTCAAGACGCTGTCAACCCGTGAAGGGGTACTCAAGGGGAAGCGATCAAATCGCTGGGAGTATTATGGACTGGTCAACGAACCGTGCTTTACGGAAGCGACTGGCCCACGTGAGGACCGTTTTGGGCTTTGGCTGGATGAGCGCATCGAAAGCCCAGAGTGTCCACCCGACCCATTTGAGAATGAAGCAAAATATCCCGGTGTCCAGATCGGCGCACGTGGTGAGGATCATCTGCCAGTCGGCTCCTATTATGGCTATGCATCGGGTATTGTGGGGCTGCGTCTTTTCCCCAACCCAGACTTTGACGAAGCGGCTCTGGCTGCATGGGATCCTGAGCGTTTTTACACGGACGAGTCTTACTACAACGACGACAAACTGGTCAAGCCATATCGGGTCGGTATGTCCTGTGGTTTCTGTCATGTAGGGCCTAACCCGTCTAATCCACCAGCGGATTTCAATGCGCCAGAATGGGAAAACTTGAACTCGAATCCGGGTGCGCAGTATTTCTGGATCGATCGCATCTTCAAGTTTAATCCAGACGAGCAGGATTTCATCTTTCAACTCTTCCACACCTCGCGACCTGGTGCGCTTGACACCTCTTTGGTTTCTTCGGATCAGATCAACAACCCACGTACTATGAATGCAGTCTATAATCTGGGGGCACGGCTTGAGATTGCGCAGAAGTGGGGTAAGGAACATCTGGAGGGTGGTGAACTCAACAATAAACAATTCAATGACTTTGCAGAGCCAAATGGACCGCTACCAGCCAATGGCGCATTGAACAGTTTCTATGATGAACCGACTGTCTTCACACCGCGTGTACTCAAGGACGGTGCGGATTCGGTCGGCTCATTGGGTGCATTGAATCGCGTTTATGTGAATATTGGTCTCTTCAGTGAAGAGTGGCTCTTACACTTTACGCCATTGCTGGGCGGCTCAGAAATCACACCATTCCCAATTGCCACTGCTGAAAAGAATTCTGTCTACTGGCAGGCGAACACCATGCAGACACCAGACCTTGCGCTCTTCTTCTTGGCGACCGCAAAACCTGACTATCTGGCGAACGCACCTAGAGGTGAGGAGTATCTGACCGATGATGAAGATGTACTCGCACGAGGTGAAGAGGTATTTGCGGAAACCTGTGCGCGCTGTCATTCGAGCAAGCTGCCAGAGAAGGCATTTACAGATTTCTTCCCAGACAACGGCTGTGTCAACGAAAATTACCTCGTTTGTTGGGATGACTATTGGCAGTGGACCAAGACGGATGAGTTCAAGAGCGCAATGAAGGAAATTGTTGCCCAGCCAGACTTCCTTGAGAACAACTATCTGTCTACCGAGTTACGGGTTCCGGTGACTTTGCTTGAAACCAACGCTGGTAGTCCTTTGGCAACCAATGCGATTGCAGGCAACATTTGGAACGACTTCTCGTCAAATTCCTACAAGAACCTGCCTTCGGTTGGTGAGATTACGGTTCACCATCCATATACGCACGAACCATATCAGTATACCATGCCAGGTGGTGGGCGTGGATATACTCGACCGCCATCACTGATCAGCCTTTGGTCAACGGCGCCATATCTACTAAACAATTCTGTGGGTACGTTCTATTATACAGCTACGGTTGAGGGACGTATGGCATCCTTTGATGACAGTATCGAAAAGATGCTGTGGCCGGAGAAGCGTGATCGTAATGGCGACTTTATGACCAAATCGGGCAAGTTAGCACCGGGGTTAATCGACCTCACAACCGACAGCAGCTACATTAAAATTTCATCTGGCTTCTTACCAGACATCCTGCGACCCATGTTTGCGCCTAGCTGGGTGCCTGGCTTTGTGCATAACTTGTTCCCGAACCTCTTTAGCGGGGATAATATCCAAATTGGGCCGATTCCAGCGGGAACGCCCGTTAACCTGTTGTCGAACATCAATCTTGAGGAACGGGGTAAGCTGCTGCGGCTTGCACCAAAGATTATCTTTGATCTCAAACAATTGCCGGAAAATGCAACAGATGAACAGGCAAGAGAGGTCTTTGGCAACTTGGTTGAACCACTGCTTGAACTGAACAAGGCACCTGACTTTGTGGTCAACCGTGGTCACTACTTTGGCACCGATTATCTGCCCGAGTCTGAAGGGGAAACACCACTTTCAGATGAGGACAAACGAGCATTGATCGAATTTCTTAAACACTTCTAGTATTTTGTAAACGAAGTTTTTATATTGAAGAGGAAAGTATAAACCAGTAACACAGATTGGTTATCTGTGACGCAGGTAGCCAACCTGCGATACTGTCTTTCCTTGTTGAAGAGGAAAGTATAAACCAGTAACACAGATTGGTTATCTGTGGCGCAGGTAGCCAACCTGCGATACTATCTTTCCTTGTGTTGGTCCTTCTTGCGAAGACAGGAAGGACCAACACACCCAATTATTGAGTTTACAAAGCACTAGATTCCATAGGAGACAGATGATGACAGAATCTAAATATGAATATATTGTCGTCGGTTCAGGGGCAGGCGGTGGTACAGTGGCTGCTCGTCTGGCCGAAAATGGACACACCGTCTTGCTGCTGGAGGCGGGGGGCGATCCGAGGAAACTCAAGGGGGGCGCACCCCTTGCTCCCGCTAAAAACCGTCTACCCGCAGACTATGATGTCCCTGTTTTCAATGCTTTTGCTTCAGAAAATGATGCGATGAAGTGGGACTTCTTTGTACGTCATTATGAGAGTGATGAACAACAAAAACGGGACCCTAAATTTGTCAAGGAATGGGACGGACAAGAGGTCAACGGTGTCCTCTATCCCCGTGCAGGTACGCTTGGTGGCTGTACGTCACACAACGCCATGATCATGGTCTATCCACACAATGACGACTGGGACTACGTGGCTCAACTCACTGGTGACGACTCATGGTCGGCAGACAATATGCGCAAATATTTTATGCGCATGGAGCGTTGTAACTATCGTCCCTTGAGAAAGTTCTTTGCCTCATTGGGATGGAACCCCACCCGTCATGGCTTTAATGGTTGGCTTCAAACAGAGATTGCACTCCCTGTGCGGGCACTTGCCAAGGATGGCGCACTGATTCGTACGATCCTTAAATCAGCGCTGGAGAGCATTACCCACACACGACGATTCTTCCAACGTGTTAAATGGTTGCTGCAAGGCTTTGGCGACCCCAATGATTGGCGTTTGAACGAGGAAGATTCAATCGGCCTGCACCTACCACCGCTCGCAACCAACAACCATGCCCGTCATGGCACACGTGAACGGGTGCTGGATGTTGCACAAAAATACCCGGATCGATTGACAATCGAATTGGATGCGCTCGCTTCACGAGTACTCTTTGACGACGATAATCGAGCCATTGGTGTTGAATACTTGAAGGGTACCAAACTCTATCGGGCACACAAAGACCCAAGCGATTCCCCAGGAGAGAAACACGAGGTCTTTGCATCGCGTGAGGTGATCCTCGCTGGTGGGGCCTACAACACGCCACAGTTGCTCAAGCTGTCAGGTGTTGGCCCACGCGAGGAACTCGAAAGTTTTGGTATCCCTGTACGCGTCGATCTGCCTGGGGTTGGCACCAACATGCAGGATCGATACGAGGTTGGTGTGGTCAACCGCATGAACTTTAAAAACTGGGAAGTACTCGAAGATGCAACATTCACGGTTGATGATCCACAATATGAAATGTGGAGTACAAAACGTCAGGGTGTCTACACCACCAACGGTGCGGTTTTGGCTGTGATCAAACGGTCGGTCAAAGAAAGACCACTGCCGGACCTGTTTGTCTTTGGTCTGGTTGGCCTCTTCCGGGGGTACTTCCCTGGCTATTCAAGCCTCTTACCAGAGCATCTCAATTATCTCACATGGGCGATTTTGAAGGCGCACACCAACAACTCGGCGGGTACAGTCAAACTGCGTTCGGCAGACCCGCGTGATGTGCCACAGATTGATTTCCACTACTTTGAAGAGGGGAACGATCCCAAAGGAGAAGACCTGCAATCTGTTGTTGAAGGCATCAAATTTGTGCGTGAGTTGACAGCACCCCTGATCGAAAATGGCACGATTGCGGAAGAGGAGTTGCCGGGCAAGGATGTACAGACGGATGAAGAGATGGCTCAATTTATCAAAGACCGTGCATGGGGACACCATGCCTCTTGCTCCTGCCCAATCGGAGATCGCGACAAGGGTGGCGTTGTGAATGGTGATTTTGAAGTGCATGGCACCAAAGGGCTGCGTATTGTCGATGCATCGGTCTTTCCGAAGATTCCTGGTTTCTTCATTGTTACCTCGGTCTACATGATTGGCGAAAAAGCCGCTGATGTGATCTCTCAGGCGGCAAAGCGCTAATTGCGTAGCGCACGTGAAACATAGCCGTTGTACGTAAATTCAACTTCAATAAAGGCAGCAGGTGCAGAACACCCACACTTGCTGCTTTTCTATTTCCATTTCTAAGGAGTGTTAATCAGATGAAAAAAATGGTGATTTGCCTGTTGTTATCTTTTCTTGTCCTGTCCTCATTTCCTGCAACACCCGCTTTCGCCTCGGACCATGCCGACCCCATGAACTTGGGGGCGGGTCAGGTCGATTCGGGACTTACAGACCTGTTTGTTTTTCCTGATGGCGAGCATATGGTCGTGATTCTGAACGTCCACAGAGCATTGACCCAACCCCCACCCTTTAACCTAGAGCCATTTACCTATCGAATTCACATGGACCTTCACACCGAAGTGACCTATGACGATGCCGAGGCCCTTGCGCGCTTTGGCGGCACAATCGCCAGTCCCGAAGGGATCAGCTCGGATGTGACCATCGAACTCCAGCTCAATAATGACACCAGTGTGATGAATCAATCTATCGATGGGTTGACCAACACAGACGGCATTGAGTTGTGGACAGGTATCCGCGACGACCCCTTCATTTTCCCCAACTTTTTTGGGACAAACGTTGTTGCCATTGTAATGCGTATCCCAATGGCGTCTTTCCCAGAGGGACAACAAGATTGGCTGGTCTGGGCGACATCACACAAGGGCGACACACAGATCGATCATGTTGGACGCTCGAACCGCACAATGTTACCGCGTTTTGAGGCATTGAATACAACGCCACCCAACGAACATGTTGCCAAAATTACGCAGATTCATGATGACCCAAACCTGCTCGAAGATATCACTGGTACCTATATTATGCCTTTGTTTGAAATTCGAGCCTACGATTTTGTGCCCGATGTCATGATTTATACGACACGCTCTCCGGCAGGATTCCCCAATGGGCGACTGCTGACTGATGATGTTGTCAAACTGACCTGTGAGTATGGCGACTGCTTGCCATTCCAACTCTCTTTCAACTCGACTGGGCCGCGACCGACGACAAATGACAAAGAGTTTCTCAGCGAGTTTCCTTACTTGGCCGAACCCTGGCCCGATATGCCGCCTGAACCTGCACCAAGCCTTTCCACAAAAAATAAAATTATTGCTGGACTGATTGGTCTTGGACTACTTGTATTCATTATTTTAGAGAATTGGCTGGTTGCCGTATTGTATCACCGTAGAAAAGTCGCAAAAGGGGGCTGAGATATTCAACATGACAAATTTAGCAACAAAAACACCAGAGGCTTTCGGGGCCGAAGCATTTAATGCAACTGACGATGGCAGCTATACGGGTGCATCCTATACAGAAATTATCGAGGCTGCTTTTGCCAATCCCTATCAGCCTGTTTGGAATGGGGCTGGACACTTGCCGAGATACGACGTGACGCTGGGCAGTGTCGTAAGCGGCTTATATCCCTTCTCCTCGGGGTATAAATTCAAACAGGCCGCAACGCGCACACTCGCATCCCATGCTGATTTGCGCTGGGGACAAGATAACCAAGGCTTCCGCCGTATTGTACACCCAAATGGGATCATTTTAAATGGCGAGTGGGCAATCCATGAAGAGACCGAGTATTCGGGCTATTTTAAAAAGGACAGCCGAGGGCTGGTGATTGCACGTTACTCCACCTGTTGCACAAACACAAAACGCGATACCTCACGCTCGCTGGCAATGGTGGGGAAAGTCTTTCCAACACTAGACCCTGCATCAACCGAAAAGGTAATCCCTGCCAACTTTATTACACAGGAGGATTTGGGTGGGGGCAAGTTAACCTACATCAACGACGCCATTTTGCGGAATGCGCCTGACACGACGCTTACACGCCGTCCAGGGTTGAGCGGTCCGGTGATCTTGGCAATTACAGGAATTTTATTTCAACTGGTGAACAAAACGCCGACACAACGTCAACTTTATGAAATTGCCGAGTTGGGCAAGGGGGCAGACGAGCCAACGCGCACACCAGAATTTATGCAGTTGACTGTTTCGCCAGACCAACCACGCATCGACGGGGACGGGATTGATTTCCGTGATGAAATTTACGCTCAAATCTATGACGCTGGTGATCCCACCCCCAAACGTGAGCTTGTCTTTGATATCAATGTAACCGATGAAGGCAAATCACGCGGTCTCATGGGCTTTGAATATCTAACATTTAAAAATTGGAAAAAGATCGGTACATTAACCTTTAAGGAAGCGGTCTCCTCCTATAATGGCGATTATGTCGTTCACTTTCATCATCCTGCTTGGCGTGATGATCGGAATAACCCGACAACACTCACGCCGATAGCTGGACATACGAACAAAAATTGACAATCCACTACAGGTGTGATAGCCTGTGAAAACGCTTTCATAGCATCCGTAATACACAGATTTGGAGATGTTCACCACAACCACGTTGGTGATGAACATCTCCATTTTTTGATCAAACCAACCAAGCAACCATAAGCCTGCTCAGGCCAACGATAGAAGTCATCCACAGCGATGGCCGCTCTGAACAGGTGAATGGCATGCAGTTAGGTGTCACCCACAGCCAGCACATCTTTGCCCGTGATGGGCAGATTCAGCAAGTGCGTGTGACGGTTGAACAATAACTCATCATTTTCCTATCACGCAAGCGAGACGATATTCTAGGTGTTCTACTGTTTGACTCTATATATTGCTGGCGGATGTGCCCCAATGGTAAACAATAACGGACGAAGATTGAGTAATTCAAGACGATTAAGTTTCAGTGTTTGAATTGTTGCGCGGCCAGTTGGTGTTAACCCCAATGGTCATGCCAAGCATCGCGGCGTGGATGAAATAATGGTACAGATTGGTTAGAGATAGGATCGATCCCTGTTGTTTTGTTGTATTTTGGGCCGTTGCATCCCTGACAAGCCAACGCAAGATTGCTGGCTATGGTCGGTCCTTTTTTGCTAACTGGAATAACATGCTCAATCGCAAATGGTGATGGGGAATAGCCTGATGGGCTTGTACAATATTCACAGCAACCGTGTGCGCGTTCAATGACCAATCTTTTCAGATGTGTCGGTATATATTCACGAGACATAACCGGGTGATTCGATTCCTAAATCTTTCATCAGTTGTGGCACAGAGACTTGTCGGATGGCTGCTAACTTGATTAAATTGGAAATGCGCTCAACGTTCATTGCTTCAATTTGCTGGTTGAGTGATATGAATTCCTGATGCTCCGTCTCATTCATTGTTTCATCCAAACGTTTCTCAATCAATTGGTGATAATAGAGTTGCACTTCAGGTGATAGACCGACATTGATTTTTTCCAACAGTTCAGATTCTTCCTTAGAGACAGTCGGGACGTATCGCTTTGCGCGCAGTGTTAATAACCCCTCTAAAACGCGCATGAGATCATTGGTGGGTAGTCGCTCTGCTGCTTGGATAAACTCCTGTGGAGATGGTCTAAGTTCAAGTGTACTCACAGACATTGGCCTATCCTCATGTTTTTTAACAGCAATACAAAATTGAAATAAAAAGTATGTTCTGAGTCAGAGTATACCTGAAAACCACAAATTTGTCTAGCCAACTGTGACAAGAATGATGAACAGGTGGGGGTCTGTTCTATGATTTTATACTTCCCTACTGGCCGCTCTCTATATTCGGATTCCCACGTTGGAAATGGTAGAATATCGTTCAATGTAATTAAACCTTTTGTAAATATAGTGTAGGAATATTCATGTCAATTAGCCGGGCTGTGCTATTAAAAGATAAATCGTACAAGGCAATATATACGAGATTAGTGTAAATATAAAGGATACAAAAATGAGTTTCAAAGGATATGAAATACTCGAAACAAGCATCGGTCC
>JBCCFC010000394.1:0-10308 GCA_039029935.1 Chloroflexota bacterium | reverse complement strand
TGATATTTGGGGTCCTACTTTAGACACTATTTTCGAGGAACCCGCTGACACGCAAGCGGAGCAAAACGAGAAAATTGGTCAGACCAATTTCTACTGCGTGTAATCTCTAATGCTGGCTTATCCGTGTATGACCTGCACTAGAGAGTGCTAACTCCGCCTTTCATTGATTATTTTATTCTGTGGAATGCCCCTGTTAAAAAAGTGTGTGATCGTTTACTGCTTTTGCCAGTTTGCAATCAAGCTGAGATGGGTGGTGTCTAGCCATGCCGCTTGAAAACGGATGGCCTCCCCTTTGTTCACGAGCAGAAAGTCACCATGCCCTTCAAGCTTTTCTGCACCACTGTTGTTGATGCCAGTGGCATATCGCGCTTCATCACGGCTAGCAACGGCCCCCACCAAGCGAACCGGAAAGTTGGCTTTCATCGCACCACCAATCTGGCTGGCGGTCGGTTTTTGTGTACAGGCGACCAGATGTATTCCTGCCTCACGCCCACGTTGGGCAATGCGGTTGAGCAGTGCTTCAACGGGTTTGCCACCAGTTTGTAGCAGGTCTGCCAATTCATCAATGGCAATAATATAGGTGGGCGTATTGCGTTGTTCGCGGTCACGCTTCTCCATCTCGGCAACGACCAAACGCAAAAATGTAACCGCATCCTCATGCGAATCAATCACCCTGCCACGCACCTGGTTGAGCTTTTGGAGTGCGGCAAAGCCACGTCGCTTGGGATCAATCAGCACCATCTGAAGTTGGCTTGGATCATTGTAGAATGCAAGCGATGCCAGCAATGCACGTGCAAGAGCTGTCTTGCCACTGCCTGTCGTCCCAGCAATCAGCACATGGGCTACATTGGTAGCCGTCATCTTGATCACCAACGGTGTCCCAGATTCATCGACCCCCAACACCGCTGTCACGGGCGGCAAATCGACCAAACGTTCGCACAATTGTAATAGACGAATGGGAGCGGGCTTTTGTCGCGGTACATCTACGTTGATAATGTTTTCACGTCGATAGATACGTACATTTCGGCAGCCTAGTGCCATTGCAATTTCCTCAGAGAGGTCAGCGACGCGACTGACACGTGTGCCTAAGCGTGGCATGATTTGAAACTGCACAAAGCGCGGGGTGATCAGCCCCCCATTGATACGCCCATCCACACGATGACGGGCCAAAACCATTTCAATACAATCTGCTTGCGTGTCCAAACTCTGTTTACTGAATTCCATCATACAGCCATCAATGAATTATGTTATAGGTTGATAATAAAAAAAGCCTGGTATAAACAAAAAACAACACCATCTATTATGGTATGATTGTTTTGCTTAAACCAGGCTACTACTTATAAGGCTCGCATTTGTCTATTAGATGTTCACACGAGCCTGGATTTCGCATTATAATGAACGGGCGTTCTCGCTTTCAGAACAATTGTACATGAACGAATGTTTTCTTGTCAAGTCCCAAAATGAAAAATTTGTATTAAGACGACTGTCATTTTTGAAATTTTTGTCAGTTCGGCCAATATATTCCCTGTATATTCCTTGTATTTTTCCTGTATACTGTCTATTGAGCATTATTTTCGATAGCGGCGAACAGCCAAATTTGTTCCGCCCTAACTGAAATTTCAGTTTAATTAAAGAGTTGGTTTATAATAGCCAAAATTGGCCTGTATCAATAAGTTATGATGGAACAAAAGGGCTAGTAAGTTTTTTTGGTAGAATCATTACGATAATGATATACTGTTGATCATATGGGCTGGGTTTGAGATGAATATTTTGTTAAATTAACATCTTTCGTGCTTCATGAATAGCTTGCTTACCAAAAAGGGTTAAACCATTGTTGATGCCAACTCAGCACACCCATAGATCAGAACATTTGAAAATTTCAATAGAGGAGTGGACTTTATGTTTCAACCAAAACGAATTCATCCTGCGGTATTAGATGCTGCAAGCGATACTCGTAAAGGTAAAATGAATCGCCGTGAATTCTTGCGCTTTGCCACATTGTTGGGTGCATCTGTACCAGCTGCCTATGCGCTGGCTGCTTGTGGTCCAGCGGCCCCAGCACCGGCTGGCGGCGGTGATGCAGGCGGCGACACAGGCGCTGCACCTGCTGCTGATACTGGTGGCATCAAGCGTGGTGGCACATGGACTGGTGCAATCCAGTTGCAACTCATTGACCACCCAGCCCGTCTGTCATGGCTGGAAGGCGCAAACATCGTTCGTCAGGTTGCTGAGTATCTGACCGAAACTGGCCCAGACAACATCACACGCCCATACTTGCTGGATAGCTGGGAAGCCAATGATGATGTAACTGAGTGGACACTCAACCTGAAGCAGGGCATCACCTTCAACAACGGTGATGAACTGACTACTGAAGATGTTATGTTTACCATGGGTGAGTGGTTCGACGAGAATGTTGGCTCTTCTATGTTGGGTCTGCTCTCTTACGTTGGCGGCATGAGCAATGTCGAAATGGTGGATGACTACACCATCAAGATGTATCTCAACTCTGCCAACATCGGTTTGCCCGAGCATCTGTTCCACTATCCTGGCGCCATCATGCACCGCAGTTTCGAGGGTGATTTCCTCAAGCAGCCTATCGGTACAGGCGCATTCACGTTGGAAGAGTTCAACCAAGATGAGCGCGCTCGCTTGGTTGCCCGCAGCGACTACTGGCGTATGGGTGAAGATGGAAGCCCACTGCCATACTTGGACGAACTGGTCTATGTTAACTTGGGTAAGGACGCTTCTGTTGCCGCTTTGCAGGCAGGACAGATTGACACCATGTATCAACCACGCCCAGCTGACTTCTTGGCACTCAAAGACAATCCAGCCTTTAACGTCAAGTCAGCCAGTACAGCACAGGCTTTCTTGCTTCGTATGCGTGTAGACTTGGAGCCGTGGACCGACAACCGTGTCCGTACAGCCATGAAGATGTGTCAGGATCGCGAGAAGATCTTGCAACTCTCTTACTTTGGCGAAGGCGACCTGTCAATTGACGCACACATCGCACCAGTTCACCCAGCATATGCTGAGAAGCCAATTCCACCATACGATCCAGAAGGCGCACGTGCGTTGATGGAAGAGTGGGCTGCTGAAACAGGCAACGAATTGCCATTGGTCGTCAATTTGGCTGCCAAGAACGACCAGGCCGAGCCAGAGATTGCACAGGCACTCAAAGAATTGGCAGAGCCTGCTGGCTTTGACATTCAGCTTGACATCACAGAGCCAAGCGGCTACTGGGATCGCTGGGCCGATGTTGATTTTGGTATCACGCCTTGGACACACCGCCCATTGGACACAATGGTATTGCCATTGGCCTACATCGCTGACGACGAGGGAACGCCAGTACCTTGGAACGAAACACGCTGGGTTGATGAAGAATTTGTCACAATTTTGCGTCAAGCCGAAGGTACGCTGGATGTAGAAGCTCGTCGTGAATTGATGTCACAGTTGGAAGACATTTTCCAGACTCGTGGCCCAATTGGTAACAGCTACTGGCGCAAAGTCTGGAACATCACACGCACTGAGTTCCAGAATGTTAATGCACATCCAACCAGCTACGATCTGCTGTATGAAGTTTGGAAAGATGCGTAAATTTTAAGTTGAAAGGTTGAAAGGTTGAAGGGTTGAAGGGTCATCAAGACATGATTCAACCATTCAACCTTTCAACCTTTCAACCCTTCAACTTTGGATAGTAACTTATGACACGTTTTATCATTCGCAGTATTACATCTTCTCTGATCACCATGCTTCTGGTTTCGGTTGCCCTCTTTTGGTTGGTTGAGGTCGGCAGTGGTGATGTCACGGTGAAATTGCTTGGCATTGAATCCACACCAGAGCAACGCGAATCCTACCGGAATCAGCTTGGGTTGAATCAATCAGCCGTCACGCGCTATGTCACATGGCTTATCGGTAATGACTGGCGTGTTGGTTCCCGTTTAAGCGGGGAACTGGTATCGATCCAGAATCTTGAGACGAATGAAAGTGAGTGGTGGGTGGATGTCGATGGCGAGTTGACGCGCTGGAAGATGTTTGGCGGCGAGATGATCGCTCTGATTCGTCAGGATGATGGCAATTCGCTGGAGCGTCCTGTTGATGACATTTGGCAAGTGGCAACAGATGCCGACGGCAATGAGATCGAGCAGTTCTGGGGTGTGAACGTGGAAAATAGTGCTGTCCGCTGGGTACGCGGGGCCAATGCCGAGGTACAAATCCGCACCAAGGCAGGTTTCCGCACAGAGACAGACAGTCCTGTTGAGTTTATTCCGCTATCCAAAGGACTGGTTCGCGGAGACCCTGGACAATCACTACGCACAGGTCGTCCCGTCGCCTATTCGCTTTTCCCTCGGATGCGTAACACAGCAACATTAGCAGGATTAGCCTTTATTATCGTAATGCCATTGGCACTCTTCCTTGGCGTCATTGCGGGTGTCAGCGAGGGCCGTTTTTCGGATCGTTTTATCTCCATATCAGGACTAGGACTCACCGCAACACCGGAATTTGTCACAGGCATTTTCCTCATCCTCATCTTTGGCGTCTGGCTCAAAGTGCTACCCGCCGCCTCCTTCTTCCTCAATGAAAACGCCATCTTTACCGATCCCAAAATTCTCGTCCTTCCCATCCTAACGCTGACAGCCGTAGAAATGGGCTACGTTGCCCGCATGACGCGCGCCAGCATGGTCGATGTCATGAACTCGCCCTACATCCGCACTGCCATCATCAAGGGCTTGCCCTATCGACGTGTCATCATGAAACACGCCATCCGCAACGCACTGATGGCCCCCATCACCGTCATTATGCTCCACGTCAACTACTTCATCGGCGGGATCGTCGTTGTAGAAGTGGTCTTTGGCTTCCCAGGCTTAGGCACATATATCTACGACTCCGCCATCTTTGGCGATTTTAACGCCATTGAAGGGGCGGCGATGTTTACGGTGATTATTGCCGTGTTGACGCGTATTATAGGTGATGTAGCGTATATGTTCTTGAATCCAAGGATTCGGTATGCGTAACTTAAATCAAGTAGGGACTAGCACTCCACACCCAACAACCAATGTGGTAGGACTGCCAATGGTGACATTAGGCCAACCCTTGCCGCAAATTGGTGAGCAACTAAAAATCAGTGTTGACGTTGCCGCTGAGTTTAATGTCTCAGCAGAAGAGGCTCAACGAAAAGCAAATAGCTATGTTGAATATCATATCAGTAATTTTCTTTTGTGTAGAGAGCCATCATTATTCGTGCAGGATCGAATTTACTGGCGAATGCCAATTCATTTGACCTTACCATCCTATGGTGATATTGGTGTAGCTGGCGTACTTGATTTGGATGTGGAAACTGGTGAAATCGTTATTACTGATACAGAAATTGAAGAGATAAAAAAGGCTGCAGGTAAGCTTGCAACGACAAATGTAACCATAACCGAAAAAGAGGCAAAGAGGATTGTTAACCGTTGGCTCCGCAACGAAGTCAGCATGATGTTTATGCCAGAAACGCCCAAGATGGTTCTGAAAGATGATTTAAGTAATGGGCAAGAAGCTCATGTTGAAGGTGACGATGTACAAACCTATCGAGTTGTTTGGCAAGTGGCAGTGAGTCTCGGTTCAACACATGTCGGTCGAGTTGGGCTGGCTGGTGAAGTGTGTGTTGATGCGCAATCGGGAATCATGTATGATGTATCCACCCAAAAAGAGAAGATTTTGCAAAAAGGCAAAATGCTTGCTCAGAAAAAACCACCTTATCAACATGGTGTAAATATCAATGCAACTCCCACAACTATACATATTAAACCACGTCATAGCTCTGGCTACCCAGAAGGGGATTTATACGAGATTCTAGCGACATTGGGGCATTCAGATCAGGGTGTTTTATAGATTAGAAAACACCCTATTGGTGACTAAATGTATGGATTAAGTGGAGTTTCTGTACCTTATACGGGTAAATACAAGTGGAAGTTTTGGATTTTTTATCCTAGCGGGCTTTATTGCCATTAACTATTTTAATGGATGGACCGCAAATTGGGTTTATGCTAGTACCTTGTAAACTAAATAATTCGGGGTTTTAGTCATTCCTGCGAAGGCAGGAATCCATGTGTTGCCCAGAGTGGATTCCCACCTTCGTGGGAATGACAATACCCGAAAACTTAGTTTACACAGTATTAGTCTTCTTTTCCATTCTGGATCAATCTATATAGATACACCGATAGCTTATGTTCCAGAGTGTGTTGTACGAATTGTCATTTTTATTTGTTGTATACTTATAGGATTAGCACTACCTCGCCTACTATTTAGCCCCGCAGAAACTAAATAGCCAAAGTTTTAGTTGTGTATTTACATAAAGGAGGTGTAATCATGCTTCAATCAGTCGAGGCAGTGGTAGATAGAAATGGCTCACTCAGGTTTATGGAGCCAGTAATACTCCCACTTTATCGTCGTGTTATCATCACCTTTCTTGACGAAGAACCCAATGATATAACTGACTTTTCTCAATTCAACGAGATTCCGGTATCTATAGAGAATTTTTATACTGAAGACCAAGATGATGAAGATGATGATTTGGCATATTTGGATAGACTTCCTGATACGGAATGGTTAAGTGAAATCATACGACAATATAATATGACTGATGAACCAGACTTAGACATCGAGGAGATTTATGAGCAACGGAGACAAACCTATGATCGAGGAATTATCTTTGATTGATACAGATATTCTTAGTTACATGTTAAAAGGTATGGAGCCTGCTCAATCACAGAGCCAAATTTATTTTCAGAAGCATAAGAAATTTACAATAAGCACTTTGACCTACTATGAGAGTCTTCGGGGGTATAAAGCATCTAATGCAACACGACGCTTAAAAACGTTTCATCACTTTTTGAGAAGAGTAGAACTATTGGATGTAGATAAAACAATTTTAGACAAAGCGGCAGAGATTTATGCATACATGAAGCCACGAGGAATTCTCCCAGGTGAGATAGATGTCATTATAGGTGCAACAGCTATCGTTCATGATCTTTGGTTAATCACAAATAATACATCTCATTATCAACCAATATCTGATGAATTTGACTTAAAGTTAAGCAACTGGATGCATAGTAAATAGAAGGAATAGGCTCTAATACAGTACATGCTCAATATTCAACGGTTAGAAGTCCGACTTTTGGCAAGAGTCGGACTTCTATCGACAAATCGCCCCGATTTATTGAGCAGATACCTAATACAGTAACAAGGACTAGCGTATGGCAGTAGCTGAACAAACATTTATGGCCCCTCCACGTCCGTCGGCATTTCGACGGACATGGAGCAATTTCTCGATTATTTTTGAATCACGCATCGGTACCATTGGTCTATGTATGGTGCTTTTTTGGGTTATTGTGGCAATCACGTCCTTATTTTGGACACCACACCCACCCAATGCGTCGAACTTTGCGCAGAACTTAGGCTCCAATGCGGAGAACTGGTTAGGGACGGACCATCTCGGTCGTGATATTGTGTCACGCTTGATGACAGGTACACAGGTCATCTTGATCAAGACACGTCTGCCTGGTGGCTGGACGATTCCGGGTGGTGTTGCTCTTTGGGGCGTCATGGGATCATTGCTGCTGGGTGTCACCTTGGGCTTGATTGCTGGCTATCGGGGTGGCTACTATGATCAAGTGATCATGCAATTCTTGGATGCATTGATCGCCTTCCCGCGCATTATTTTGTATCTGGTTGTTATTGCGGCATTGGGGCAAGGTGACTGGGTAGTGATTCTGGCGATTTCGATCACGGGTGCGCCCGGCGTGGCTCGCCTCGCACGTGGTCTTGCCATTGACTTGAAGACGCGTGACTATGTACTTGCGGCAGAGACACGGGGCGAGAGCATGTGGTACATCATGTTCCGTGAGATTCTGCCCAACGTGCGTGGCCCAATTTTGGTAGACGCCATGTTACGTGTCGGATACGCAATTTTTGCGATTGCAACACTTGGCTTCTTGGGCATTGGACTGCCACCACCGGACCCAGATTGGGGCAACATGGTGAATGAAGCCCGCCGCTTTATTTGGAACAGCCCGCTGGCATTGATCTGGCCCTCACTCTGTATCTCGACATTGGTGATTGGGTTGAACCTGTTTGCCGATGGATTGAACGAAGAGACAACGCGGTATCAGAAGTAGGTTGTCGGTGGGTCGGTAGGTCGGTAATCAGTAGGTCGGTAGGTCGGTGACAGAACACCGAATACTGCTCTACTGATTACCGCTCTACCGAATACTGCTCTACCGAATACTGACCTACACAAACACAAGGGAAAAGTCTGTGTCTGAAAACAAAACACCTGTCCTATCCGTCAAAGATTTAGCCATCGCCTACAAGATTCGAGGTGGCGAGATTGAGGCTGTTCAAAATGTATCCTTCGATTTGCATGAGGGTGAAAGCTTTGGCTTGGTTGGCGAGTCCGGCTGTGGTAAGAGTACGGTTGCATGGTCGCTGGTTGATTTCTTGGGCAACAACGGCTACATCAAGCGCGGTAGCATCCAGTTTATGGGCGAAGAGTTGGCGGGTAAATCCAAAGAGGAACTTCGTCAACTGCGCGGTAACAACATCACAATGGTCTTCCAAGACCCCATGCAGGCGTTGAATCCGTCGATGCGGCTGGGTGATCAGCTCAATGAAGTACTGACCGTACATACGGGCATCAGCGAAGAAGAGGCTACTGATTACAGCATCAAAATGTTGGAGCGCGTCTATATGCCTGACGCTGCCAATGTCATGCGCCGCTATCCACACCAAATTTCGGGTGGACAGCAGCAGCGTGTCGTCATTGCAATGGCTCTGCTCAACAATCCGGCCCTGTTGGTGATGGACGAGCCGACGACGGCACTCGATGTGACAGTTGAGGCTGCGGTTTTGGACTTGATTGCTGATCTACGCAAAGAGTTCAACACCGCCATTCTCTACATTAGCCACAACTTGGGTGTTGTCTCTCGTGTTTGTAATCGTGTCGGTGTGATGTATGCGGGCGAAATGGTGGAACGTGCCACTGTGCGTGAAGTTTTCAAGAACCCACGCCACCCTTACACACAAGGGTTGATTCGCTGTGTACCACGTCTGGGTGCAGACAAAGAGAGCAGCGTTCTCTATCCAATCCCTGGGCGCGTACCACCACCCAACGAACGACCATCGGGCTGTGTCTTTGGCCCACGCTGTGACTATGTAACCGACAAGTGTCGAGGGGATCGACCACGCCCCTATGCGCTGTCAAATGAGTTCAACACCAGTGACAGTATGCATACGGTTGCCTGTCACTATGCCGAAGAAATCGTCTTTACGGATTGGAAACCGTCGGAAGAAATGTTGACACCGATGCTCGATGTAGAGGCGAGTGAAGAGGCCGTACAGTCACGTGATACATTGATTCTGGATGTCGATAATCTCAAGAAGTATTACGAGGCACAGGGTAGTTCGCTTGCCAGCTTGGTTGGGTTAGGCAAAAAACGTTTTGTAAAAGCCGTCGATGACGTCAGTTTTGACGTACCCAAGGGGACAACGCTGGGGATTGTGGGTGAGTCTGGTTGTGGCAAGAGTACGTTGGCAAAGACGATTATCGGGCTAGAGAGCAGCACGGGTGGCGAAGCCGATTTTATGGGCTTTGACATTACCACGGACCTTGCTGAACGGAAGATTGATCTGATTACTGAGTTGCAGATGGTTTTCCAAAATCCTGACGCAACCATGAATCCATCGTATACTGTCGGCCAACAGATCTCACGTCCATTGCGTCACTTTGGCACAGTCAAGCCAGAGGAAGAGCGCGATGAAGTTGTGCGTATCTTGAAAGCTGTACGCCTGGGTGAAAACTACTATGACCGCCTGCCACGCCAGTTGAGTGGTGGCGAAAAGCAGCGCATCGGTATTGCCCGTGCGTTGGCAAGCCGCCCCGACCTGATCCTCTGTGATGAGCCAGTGAGCGCGTTGGATGTGTCGGTACAGGCAGCGGTACTGAATCTTCTTTTAGAGATTCAACGCACCTATGGTACAACGTTGCTCTTTATTGCCCATGACCTGAGCGTCGTCCGCTTCTTCTCGGACTATGTGGCGGTGATGTACCTCGGCCAAATCATGGAAATTGGTACGGCAGCCGCACTCTATGACCTGCCCTATCATCCATATACCGAGGCATTGCTCTCTGCGGTTCCGATTCCTGACCCAGATGCGGTGCAGAAAAATATCCGCCTCGAAGGGTCTGTGCCAAGTGCCATCGATCCACCAACTGGATGTCGTTTCCACACACGCTGTCCGCGTCGGCAGATTTTGCCTGACGGTGGCAAG
>JBCCFC010000393.1:0-10318 GCA_039029935.1 Chloroflexota bacterium | reverse complement strand
CTCCGCTGTTGGCTCATAAATGTGTGCGCCATCCACCGCAACACAGCCAAAGGGCAGGCCGACTTCCTCAGCCGCTGCCTTCACCTTGGTCAAAAATTCATGTCCAGCCTCGGTATCCACATAGCCATCAGCCATATGCTTCATCCAAGGGTCAAGCAAATCAAAGCCATGTTCTTTATTCCATGTGATGTTATCAAATATATCCATATCGCTAGAGCGATGGAAGCTGTATGAACAGATGCTGTATTTCATAGTTTTCTCCTTGTTAAAAGTTGAAGAGTTGAAGGGTTGAAGGGTTGAAGGGTTGAAAGTGGAAAGTCGATAGTTTACAACACCATCACACCCCAACACCATCACACCCCGACACCATCACACCCCAACACTTAATACGGTGGGTCGGCTGGCCCTGTATAGGCACAATAGCCCAAACGTGGCGAGTTCACCAACACCCTTGGTCTATCATAATTCTCATGTGGATGGCTATCTGTGTGTTTGTCACAGAGTAAACCATTTTCACCGTACTCGTGTACACATTCAAAACATAAGTGTGTCGCGATCTGCGAACACTCCTTGCGGGGCGGCGTTGGCATATTGTTACGGACCATTAATGTAATTGGATACTGGGTTAGCGGACCTCCTTGACGGACGTCGACACACTTGATTTGCGTTTCGGATGTGTCACCAAAGTCGTAGACATGGGTCACTTGCTCCCCAATATCAAAGGTACGATTCATTTGACTGTTCATGCCAACCGTATTGCGGCTAAATGCACCACCAACCGAAAATTCGCTCATATGTCCACAACATTCAAGCCAAATGGCGCGTAAATAATTGTCCAAGTCATCCAATGTGGATGTACCGCTCATCTCTAAATGAAGCCAAAACTCACCACCATAGGCATCTTGTACCTGTAAGTGGTAGATATTTTGCGATTTCTTACTTGTTGATTGCTCAATCGCTTGCTGTCGCGATGCACAAGTTTTGAGATGACGGGTGAGTCCGCCCTTGGTCATCTCCTTTTCACAATAGTTGCAAACACCTCTTGATTGTTGTCTTCGTGCCATGACCTCCTCTGACAGTCTATATACTCGTTAATTGAATAGGATAAGATAGTGTCGCGGATTTTGGGATCGCGGATTGGTTTCGGTGCTAATCCGAGACACTATTTTTCATCTGAGCTGCCAACGGTCGCCACACAGCCCCATCATCCAAACCAAATAATGTCAACAAAATTGCATCTTCTCTAGGGTGGCGATAATAATTTTTACGACGCCCAACTTGCTCAAAGCCAAGACCACCATAGAGCGCAATGGCGGCGGTATTGCTGGCACGAACTTCCAGCGTCACAGAGGGTGTTCCATGTTTGCGGATGCAGGCCAACAATCGGAGCAAAAACTGACGAGCCAATCCGCGTTGACGCCAGTAAGGATGTGTCGCAATGGTCATGATATGCGCTTCATCGCCCATACTTAAGTAGCCGCCATAGACCATGATGGGGAAGGGAGTAATCTCTTCTGTTTTGGTCAGTGTCAATAGCCAATAATGGCTATGCGGATTGCGGAGCAATTCCCGTTCATAGGTCTTGCGCGGCCAAGGGGCGGAAAAACAAAGCGATTCGAGGCGCATCACCTCGTCAAGGTGAGCAATTGTAAGCGGTTCAAATTGAATATGGTTCATTCTTACGGCTCACGCAAATACAATGGTTGCAACGCTGCCAGCGTATCCTCAGTCCCTTGTGCGAAATGCAACGCCGCCAATCGTGCCAACTGCCCTGACCGCCGCTGACCGCTAATTGTGTCTACAACCTGTACATGGGGCAATGCACTCGCCTGCGCTACCAGCGTTTCCGTCAACTCACCGACAAGCAGTATTGGTGATCCATCAGCTTGCTCAGATAAAAATTGCAAAAACTCATCCTCTTTGCCTGCCTGGTGATCACTACGTTGTGGTCGCCAAAGCATTTGCGATGCGTCAAACATTGCCCAGTTAAATCGACCCCGACCAGCCTGAATCGTTGCACAAACTGGCCCCTTGTGTGCATCCAGCCAAGTGCCAGCCATCACGCTCAACGTTGGCACACCCAAAAAACGCGTCGTCTCAGGTAAGCCAATCCCCATGCCTTTGACCGTGCTGATGCCAATACGCACACCCGTAAAACTGCCCGGTCCTGTTGTCACAGCCAAAGCCGTCAACTGCTGCGGTGTCACATCCATCTGACGCATCATCAACTCGACTGTCGGCAATACATCCTGTGTGTGTCGTCGGCGCGCTTGCCATGTCGTCTCGGCAACCAATGTATCTGTCTCTAAATTATAAAGTGCAATCGACGCCGTGGTCGTTGCGGTATCCAATGCAAGTAACATGATTATGATTATATCATCAAGGAAGGCGAACTATATAAGTTGTGGTTCGCAAAATATGTATTTGTTTGGCCTATTCTCGCCGCACATCCGTTTGTATTTTTTCCCTAGACCGATTACAATAGAGTGCATGAATATTGTATTAACAACAGCTCATGGAAAAATTATTCACGAAGATTCCCTATGTTATATGCGCAACCAAATTGCTGATGAATCTGTTGATTTGATTTTCACCAGCCCACCTTTTGCATTGCTGCGTAAAAAAGATTATGGAAACGTGGCTGAGGACGAATATCTTGAGTGGTTTGAGAACTTTGCCAAAGAATTTTATCGGGTTCTCAAACCGAGTGGTTCCTTGGTGATTGATATTGGTGGGTCATGGCTTCCAGGTCAACCAACACGCAGCCTCTACCACTTTGAATTGCTCATCATGCTGTGTCGCAAAGTAGAATTTCATCTCGCTCAAGAGTTTTATTGGTGGAACCCATCCAAACTTCCAACACCCGCCGAATGGGTAAATATTCGTCGTATCCGTGTCAAGGATGCGGTCAATTCGGTCTATTGGCTCTCCAAATCCCCTTGGCCCAAGGCTAGTAACCGCCGTATTTTAGCACCCTATAGCGATTCTATGTTGGATTTAATTGATAACGGCTATCAAGCAAAAAAAAGACCAAGCGGTCATGATATAAGTGATAAATTTCAAGTCAACAATGGTGGCTCTATTCCGCCAAATCTGATTGCAATTCCGAACACAGAGAGCAATTCCTTCTATTTGCGTTACTGTAGAGAGCATAAGATTAAACCCCATCCAGCAAGATTCCCGGCCAAACTACCAGAATTTTTTGTTCGCATGTTAACGGACGTGGGTGACACTGTCCTTGATCCCTTCGGCGGTAGTTGTGTCACTGGTGAAGTTTGTGAACAATTGGAACGCAACTGGACTTGCTGTGAGGTTGTAGACGAATACATCGAAGGTGCCAAGGGCCGTTTTGCCCCGCAGCCCCAAACTCCTTCCAAGAATACAACAACCAAGGAAACGACCCATTATAAATTGCATAGCTTATCGACATTTTGGCCTGATGGAGATAAAGCTGTGGAGCCATTACCTGTTGATGGTGGGAAAAAGCGTCCACCCAAACAAACAAAATCACTTGAACAGTTGTCTGAGAACCCCAAGGCTGTTCCAACAACTTCTAACAATCATGTCGCAGAAAACACTGCACAGTTGCAGCTGTTTCCTGTAGAATAAATCAGTTTGAGTAAATATGCCAGCACTATCACCTTCTCGCCTAGTCGATGCCGTCACTGCTGCCTTTGATGAATGTGATGCTACCGCCATTCTGACATCCTCTCTGCGTGGTCATCCACGTCAATTTATTGTTCAATCGGGTCGAGATACCATTGAACTTTGGGTTTATATGTGGACACTCACGCATGGTGGAGGTTCTGCTCGCCCCAAAGATGAGTATCGAATTCAACTGACAGGTGTAACACCACCTTTACTGCAAAATCCTAGCGGGTTAACCATTCTCGTTGGCTACGAGCCAAACATCAATTGTTTTGCAGGCTTTGATATAAGCAAACATGGCACATTCTCGACACGCTCGCCATCTATTCAGATTCCTATCACAACGTTGCATCAGGCTTTACAAAATGGATTCTCTTTTGTCACAAAAGGGAATGATGAGGTTGCTATTGGCATCCGCCCAGACCAGCTATTGGCTTACTGTATCAATTCTGAGATGCTTCATCGTCAAGGTGCAGATGCAGAGATGGTCAGCCTGTTGACCAAAGCTGCATCTCTGGAAGAAATTGCCCAAGAAGATGTTGAAGCAATTCCAACTGAACGAAAAAGAGTCATTCGCGAGGTGGCGCGTTTGTCACGTGACTCCAGCTTTCGACGTAAAGTTCTCCTTGCCTATGACCGTCGCTGTGCAGTTACACGAATGCAATTACGCCTCATTGATGCCGCCCATATTTTACCTGTTGGTGCGGATGGAAGTGCTGATGTTGTCACCAACGGCTTATGCTTATCACCGACCTATCATCGTGCGTTTGATCGTGGGCTGATTTACCTCAACGAATTACAGGAAATGCATATCAATCCAGAAAAAGAGCAAGAACTGATTACACATCGGCTGGACGGCGGGTTGGAAGATTTTAAGTCATATTTAGGCAGACAAGTACACCTCCCAGCAGATCGTCAACAGTGGCCGTCAGCAGAGTTCATTTGCCAAGCCAACTTATTTCGTAAAATTACCACATAAACTAGATTTTGCGACTGTCACAGGAAGAAAAGACGCCCTTCCTGACCTTCTTTCCTTCCTGTTAACTTTACGCAGCCGACTTCAATGCAATCTTCACAACCGCCTCATCCCCAAGGTGATACGACCCATTCAGCGCATTAAACCCATCCATGATGCTTTCCAGTGGCAGTTGATGGCTGACTAAATCGGCAAAGGGGAACTCATTGTTTTCCAAAATCGCTACTGCTGGCACAAAGTGGTGATAACGACTGCCATAGATGCCCTCAAAGCGTAAATTCTTACGCAGAAAATGCAGATGCGGATTGACAACCGTTGTGCCGATATCAACAAAGTGACCGACCTCGACAAACGTGCCGTCTTCTTTCACATAGTCCAGCCCTTCTGTAAAAGCGGGCAAGAATCCAGCACACTCAAAGACAACATTGGCCCCTGCACCACCTTGTGTATAAGACTTCACCAAGGCTGACCGTTCCTCAACATCAGGCACATCTTCGATGTTGACTGTGACATGCGCACCTAGCTTCTTCGCCAATTCTAGTCGCCCTGCTGGACCGCCAACCATGATCAAACGTGTTGCTCCACTCAACTTGGCACAGACCAACGTGAGCAGTCCGATTGCCCCCGACCCTTGGACAATGACCGTATCCCCTAGCTGGACATTGCCGCGCATCACGCTGTGAACTGCTGTTGCCAGCGGCTCTGCTAACACCGCTACCTCTGGTACAGCGTCCATTTTTAAGAAGCAAGTGGTCGGCCCATACAAATAAATATAATCAGCAAAGCCCCCCGTAAACGGATACACATCCGGATTACCAAATCCATATCCTGATGCACCATTGCGTGGATGAAAGACAATACGATCTCCCTCCTCAATTGGGTTGCCCACATAGTCAGTGGTTAGCCCTGTACCAATCTGCTCAATCACGCCCACATTTTCATGTCCCATTAACGTTTCTGTGGGGATTCCTTTTTGCCAATTGTGTAAATCTGTCCCACAAATTCCGGCCAACTCCTGACGCAGCAAGAGCGTGTTTGCGGCTGGTGTTGGCACAGAAAATTCTCGAATCTCAAATTGTTGACCCAGCGAAACAACCGCTCGCCCCATCTTTCCCATAGCTTTAATCCTCTTTAGATTAATCTGTCGTTTGATAGTTGATTTTTCCGGAAAAAGTGTCTCAAGACCTATTCCGAAGCGGTTTGTATTGTATCATCATTTTTGCGTCACAGTATTCTGGCATCACAGTATTCTGTTATCACACTGTGACATGGAGTTCTGTTAGTCCACGTATCACAAAATTATTGCGATATTCCAGCGGTTTATCGGCCAACCCCAGATTGGGCACGCGTGACAACAATGCATTGAGTGCTATAATCGCCTCGAACCGTGCCAATGGCGCACCCAAACAATAGTGTATGCCTGATACAAAACTCAAGTGTGGATTGGGATTGCGTGTGATATCAAATGTATCCGCTGCATGGAACTGTGTGTCATCGCGATTCGCTGACCCCAACAGGAAACGGATTTTTGTCTTGGGTGCAAAGTGCTGACCACAAATTTCCATTTCCTCCAGCGTAAATCGAGGTGCTGTCAGATGCACAGGACCATCATAGCGTAGCATCTCCTCGACCGCACCCGCCGTCAAATGAGGGTCTTGACGAAGCATCTCCAACTGCGCTGGATTCTGTAGCAGTCTCAGCAACCCATTGCCCAACATATGTACGGTCGTCTCATGCCCGGCAATCAGGAGCAAGGCACAGTTGGCATATAGTTCCTCGATGTCCAGCCGCTCACCCGCCTCTTCGACCTGTAGCAATGCACTCAGTAAATCATCACGCGGGTGGGTGCGCCGCTCCTCGGCCATTCGTTCAAAATACGCCCGCATTTTTCGTGCCGACTCTTTGGCGTCCGCAGCCAATCCCGGCTCATCAACCACATCCATAAAGCGAATGATCTTCTCGGTCCATTCACGAAAATAGTTGTGATCCTCGACAGGCACACCGAGTAGCTCGGCAATGACGTTCACAGGCAACGGATAAGTCAAGGTATCAATCACGTCCGCACTGCCTTCACTCTGGGCACGCTCAATCAACGTGTCTACGAGTTCCCCTGCAATCTGCTCTACCTTGGTGCGCAAATTCTCCACACGGCGTGGCGTAAATGCCTTTTGGACCAACCCACGCAGGCGCGTATGGTCCGGCGGATTGCGAATCACCATCCAACGGCTTAGAATGGCAAAGATGGGGTCTTTATCGGGGTCAATGTTTGGTGGGTATTCCAGAAAGCCGATTCGCTGGTCACGCATATATTGGTTACACGCGTCATACTGGACAACCACCCACGCATCATTCTCCGGCCAATAAAACAATGGCCCTGCTTTTCGTAACTCCTCATAGACCGGATAAGGATTTGCGCGAAATTCATATGAATTTGGTTCAAAATTGATGGTCATTTCTCTACTCATTTTTTTGTCTTATGCTGGATACAAAATGGTCGTATTTCGTGGCATGACCATCGTCTTGGGGTCATGTTCTGACGTTGGGAACTGCGCCACCCATTCTTGTGGGTCATAGGTGCGTTTGACAAAGCACTCATAGTGCGCAGGTACAGCATGTTTCAGCCCGATTCCCTGCGCCATCTTTACGCAGCCATCAAAAAATGGGAATTCGCCTTCGGTTGGATGATTGGTCAAGAATCCAACGTCAGGTTCATGTGCTGCAACAGCCTGTGTCAACGTGTCATGCTCGGCAAAGGTGTTGATGGGATCGCCGCTAAAATAGAGTGTCACGCCCTCAGCCTTGAGGACGTAGCCCAAGTGTGTTACATCCGGTGGTGGAATATTGGCATCAGGATCGCCGGCGGGTGGCTTTGCATAGACCACATGAGCAGACATTGTACCCAACGTAATGGTATCGCCAGCATTAATTGTGGTCACATGGCTGGCATCGATACTGGTCTCATTGGCGATGCGGGCCGCGCTTTCGGCTGGTCCCACAAATTTCGCATTGGGAAACGATTGCCAGATGCGTTCTAATGACTCGGGACAGGTGTGGTCGCCGTGGTCATGGGTCAACAGGACATAATCGGTTGGTAGTTGCGATTCATCCAGCGGTGGTTCTGGGTAAATATACCTGTCGGTCGGACGGTTGTGTGGGAAGTATGGATCGATCTGGATAATCGTCCCGTGCATATCTTTGATAGCATAACAACTTTGCTCAAACCAATGGATGGCAACCGAGTTGGCTGGCACATCTAGCGTTGCTAATGGATGCATGATTGGTATCCTTTCGACTTTGACTATAAAATGATCATTCAATAAGAATCTATGGTAACATTGAATATTGCAACGACGCAATCTATTTGTGGACCACGATAATATAGACAAACGTAGAAAGGGAAGGATGTCAGCATGACACAACGGGATAGCTATACACCGAATGAGTCAACCCAAAGCCGTAATGTCTACCCATATACGCCCACCGTAGACCATACAGACGACTATCACGGTCAATCGATTCCTGACCCCTATCGTTGGCTGGAAGATATTGACACTGAGCAGACAACGGCATGGATTCATGCCCAAAATCAGTTATCTGGTGATTTTTTTGAAGAAGTTGCCGCTCGTGAACCATTATTGAAACGACTGATGGAACTGTGGGATTATGAAAAATTTCGGATGCCCTTTCGTGGTGGTCCCAGCAATGACGCAGAGGCCAGTCGTCTCTATTTGAACCGTAATGACGGTCTGCAAAATCAAGGCATTCTCTATGCGCTCAATGTACAGGAGGATACTTCGACGACTTCGGACGAAGTTATCATTGACCCAAACACACTTTCAGAGGATGGCACGGTTGCCTTCAGTGGGTATACGCCAAGCGATGATGGTCGCTATCTTGCCTATGGTGTTTCTGCATCTGGCTCGGACTGGCAAGAATGGCGCATCCGCTCGCTTGCAGAGGGTACAGACCTTGACGACCATCTGAAATGGATCAAATTTTCCGGGGTTTCGTGGGATAAGGAAAGCGATGGGTTCTACTATAGCTGTTATAATGAGCCAGAAGGTGGGACAGAACTCAAAGATATCAACTACTACGAGAAACTCTACTATCATCGTGTTGGCACACCGCAATCGGAAGATATTCTTATCTATGAACGTCCAGATGAAAAAGAATGGGGGTTTGATGGTCAAGTGACTGCCGATGGCGAATATCTCATCATCTCAGTTTGGAAGGGGACACTGCCAGAAAACGCCATTCTCTACAAAAAATTGGATGCTGATGACGATATTAACTACCCTGTTGTTGAGCTACTGGTTGAATTTGACGCCAGCTATGTGTTCATTGGTAGCGATGGTTCACGCTTCTACTTTGTGACTGACCACAGTGCACCTTGCTATCGCATCATCGCCATTGATGTCGATACCCCTCCTGACAATCACCCTGTCAATCACCCTGTCAATGACCCAGAGACATGGCATGAACTCGTCCCTGAATCAACCGATACACTACAATTTGCCCGCTATATTCACAACACGTTTATTGCGGTCTATCTGCATCATGCTCACAGTCGCGTAGAACTATTTCAGCAAGATGGTACGCATGAACGTTCGCTTGACCTGCCAGAAATTGGCACGATGGCAGGCATATCGGGGCGTCAAAATGATAGGGACTTTTTCTACAATTTTACCAACTTTACCCGACCTACAACGGTCTATCGTTATGACCTAGAAACACACACAAACGAAATCTTCCGCCAGCCCCAATTAGGATTTGACCCAGATGACTATATCACCAAACAAATTTTTTACACCAGCAAGGATGGCACTCAGGTCCCCATGTTTATCTGTCACAAAAAAGAGCTGGTGATTGATGAAGAGACACCAACATACTTATATGGCTACGGCGGGTTTAATATCGCGCTCACACCGACATTTAATGCCAATAATATTGCCTGGATGGAACTGGGGGGCATCTATGCGCAGCCAAGCCTTCGTGGCGGCGGTGAATATGGCAAGGCATGGCATGAAGCAGGGACAAAGCACAACAAGCAAAATGTCTTTGATGATTTTATTACCGCCGCCGAGTGGCTCATCGCCAACGATTACACCGCCCCCGCACGACTTGCCATCGGTGGTGGTAGCAATGGCGGATTGCTAGTCGCCGCCTGTATGACCCAACGACCAGACCTCTTTGGGGCTTGCATCCCCGCCGTTGGTGTGCTGGACATGCTCCGCTATGACAAGTTCACTATCGGCTGGGCATGGGTCTCTGACTACGGCTCACCCGACGACCCGGAAGAGTTTGAGGCGTTGATGGCCTATTCACCCTATCACAACATCAAGCCTGACACGGCCTATCCACCAACGCTTATTACGACTGGTGATCATGATGACCGTGTTTTCCCAGCGCATAGCTTTAAATTTGCTGCCGCGCTACAGGCGGAACACAGCGGTCCTGCACCGATTCTGTTGCGTGTGGATACAAAAGCAGGGCATGGGGCTGGTAAGCCGATCTCCAAAATCATCGAGGAGGCTGCCGACCGCTGGGCATTTGTCTTGCAAGTGTTGAATGTGCGGCGTCCGATTTCGCAATTGCTTGGGAATGTCTGAAATAGTGGCGGGGGTTTATTGGGGTGGGGTTATTGCAAAACGAACACCCCAAAAACCCCCCACCAAATATTTAAAAAAATTTTTT
>JBCCFC010000392.1:0-10328 GCA_039029935.1 Chloroflexota bacterium | reverse complement strand
GAGTTGAAGGGTTGAAGAGTTGAAGAGTTGAAGAGTTGAAGAGTTGAAGAGTTGAAGAGTTGAAGAGTTGAAGAGTTGAAGAGTTGAAGGTGATATGTGTTCATTTTCAACCTTTCAACCTTTCAACCCTTCAACCCTTCAACCTTTCCACCTTTTCTTAAAAATACACCAAATGTTTGACCCACTTTACGCTAAGAGAAGGATGGGAACTTGAGGCAGTTGGCTTATAGTTGATGGTACAATGGACTCGACACAAATAGTGTAGAGATATAGGTTAATCATCAATAAAGGCCAGCAAATGCTTATCAGTCAACACAAAAACTTGCGACCACAGAAGTCCGACTTTTGGCAAAAGTCGGACTTCTACATCTCCGTGCTTATGGGCATGGTACTCACGTTCCTGTTCTTACTGCCCCAGACGGTATCCGCCCAAGCCAACACTATCATCATCAACGAACTCTTCATCGACCCACCCGACAAAACCATGCCCGAAGAATTTATAGAACTCTATAACCCACTAAATAGTTCCATCGACCTCTCTGGCTGGAGCATCTCTGGCGGTGTCGATATGGTCATCCCCAACGGCACAACCATTGCCGCCAATGGCTATCTGGTGTTGGCGCAGGACCCCACCACCATGCTCTCTGAGTTTGGGGTGAGTGCAGTGGGACCTTGGCAGGGGCGTCTGAGCAGTGTCGAGGAGACGGTGGAGTTGCGTGATGCATTGGGTGAATTTGTCGATATGGTGGATTACAACACACGATTCCCTTGGCCTGTGGCAACATCGGGGTTGGGCAGTTCGCTGGAGTTGATTCATCCTGACCTCGACAACGACTTGGGTAGTTCATGGCGCGCTTCTGGCTATCCCAACATTAGCTCGCCCACACCGGGGTCACAAAACACCGTCTATAGCACCACTGCGCCCCCCAACATCCGCAAAGTCAACCACAGTCCGGTCAGCCCCACCAGTAGCGATGTAGTCAGCATCACGGCCAAGGTCACGGATCCTGATGGCGTTATGCAAGTGACGTTGGACTATCAGCTTGTGGAGCCAGGGCAGTATGTGGAGATTAACGATGCGGCCTACAATGCGGGCTGGACAACGGTGAACATGAATGATAGCGGTGTGGATGGCGATGAAACGGCCAACGATGACTTTTTCACGGTCGAGCTACCTGCGTCGATTCAGCAACACCGACGGCTGGTGCGCTACCGCATCCGTGTGGTTGATGGTACAGGCCAAGCCATCACCGTCCCCTATGCCGATGACCCAACACCCAACTTTGCCTATTTTGTCTATAATGGCGTCCCCACCTACTCGGCGGCGATTCAACCCGGGGCAGGCGGGTCCAATGGGCAGGTAGTGGACTATGACTTTGCAACGATGGAGGATGTGCCTGTCTATCATTTCATCAGTAAGAGCAGCGAGGTCGATGATGTCATGTTTAGCACCCCACGCGGCCAGAAATACACAGGCAGCGATTATCTTTGGTATGGCACAATGGTCTATGATGGCGTTGTCTATGACCACATCAAGTTTCGCTCACGCGGTGGTGTCTGGCGTCATGCGATGGGCAAAACCATGTGGAAGTTCAACTTCAATGCGGGCAATCGGCTGCAAGCGCATGATGATTATGGACGGCCTTACGCCACACTCAAAGACAAGCTCAACCTCTCGGCACTGATCCAACAGGGCAACTATCTCCATCGTGGTGAGCAGGGCTTGTTTGAAGGCGTTGGCTTCCGGCTGTTTAACTTGATGGGGGTCGAAGCCCCCAATACACACTTTGTCCATTTACGTGTCATCGACTCGGCCAACGAAAGCGGGCCTGATCACTATCACACAGGTGGCGCCAATCAATATGGTGGTGATTTCTGGGGGTTGTATCTGGCCTTTGACCACATGGATGGTCGCTTTTTGGATGAAAAGGGCTTGCCTGATGGCAATCTTTACAAGATGGAAGCGTGGACGGGTCAACTCAAAAATCAAGGACCAACGGCTGCCACCAATGGCGCAGACCTGAGTACGTTTCTTGGCACGTACAATCATTCACAAGGCTGTCAACCACCCAACGCCGGTGTCAGTGATGATTGGTGGCGACAGAATTTGGACCTCGACCGCTATTATAGCTATCGCTCGGTTGTTGAGAGCATCCATCACTATGACATCGCCTATGGCAAAAACTACTACTACTACCTCAACCCAGAGACGGACAAGTGGCAGCTTCACCCGTGGGACCTTGACCTGACTTGGGCCAACAATATGTTTGGCAATGGCAATCATGGCTTTGTCTGTCGGGTGTTACAACGTGCGGCCTTTAACATCGACTATCAAAACCAGATGCGTGAATACATCGACCTGCTCTATAATACTGACGAGGGCTATCGGCTGATTGACGAGGTGGCGAGTCTCGTCCATACACCGGGACAGCCGTCGATTATTGACGCTGACCGTGCGATGTGGGACTACAACCCGATTATGACCTCCAATTATGTCAATCCTTCCAAGTCAGGGGCAGGGCGTTATTATCAACAAGGGGCAACCAAAGACTTCCCCGGCATGATGAATATCCTCAAAACGTATATCGTGGACCGCACGGCGTGGATCAACAGCACGCTCCTCACCAGCAATGCCCATCCCAACAAACCTACGTTGACCTATACAGGTGCGGGCGGCTACCCCGTTGACCAGTTGAGTTTCCAAAGTTCGGCCTTTGGCGATCCGCAAGGCAACAACACCTTTGCGGCGATGGCATGGCGTGTGGGTGAAATCACGGACCCCACTGCGCCTAATTATGACCCCGATGCGCCCGGTATCTACGAGGTGACATCACTGTGGGAGAGCGGTGAGTTGTCCAGCTTTGATGCCAACATGACACTACCTGCGGGGGCGTGTCCAGCAGGTTCAACCTGTCGTGTGCGTGTACGACACAAAGACAACACGGGTCGCTGGAGTCACTGGTCGGATGCCGTGCAGTTTACAGCGACCGAAGCCGCTGCGCCCCAAGATTTTAGTAGCCTGATTGTCTCTGAGGTGCATTACAATCCAGAGGGCGATGACGAGTTTGAGTATATTGAGTTCAAGAATGGGGGCGCAACACCGCTGGTGTTGGATGGTGTTGTGTTGTCGAGTGCGACCAACTTTGTCTTCCCAGAGAATACGACACTGGCAGCGGGTGCGTATATCACGGTGATTGAGGATGAAACCGCGTTTTTTGGTCGCTACACGAATGCAACATCCCCTTGGTACTATGCGGGCATTGCGGTCGCTGGCACATGGTCAGGTAAACTGGGCAATTCAGGTGAGACGATTGTGTTGACGGCACCGGATGGTATGGAGATTTTGCGCTTTGCCTATGATGATACGGGTAGCTGGCCGGGGCGTGCTGATGGCAATGGCAGTGCCGCCGAGTTGGAGAATCCCAATGCTGTGCCAAATACGCAGCCAGAGAAGAACAACTATCTGGCCGATGGTGACAACTGGCGACCAACCAGCGAATTTCGTGGTTCGCCCGGGCGTGATGGGGCGGGACCGGATAACCGTATTGTTGTCAACGAGTTATTGAGCAACTCAGAGCCACCCACAGTGGATACCATTGAGTTCTATAACACCACGGACGGTGCCATTGATATCTCCGGTTGGTTTGTGAGCGACACTAGCGATGCCTACAGAAAATACACCTTCCCTGCTGGCACAATTATCGACGCAGGCGGCTTCCTTGTGATTGATGAGAGCGACTTTAATGACATCAACAACATCAATAATTGGATACCCTTTGCCCTCAGTTCTAATGGCGATGACGTTTATCTGATGGAGGCTGACAACACAGGCTATTTACTCAAATTTGTAGATCGTGCTGAGTTTGGCGCAGCAGCAGTGGGTGAGGCGTTGGGGTTGTGGCCCGACGGTCAGGGTGAACTGTATCCAATGCAGCAGACGACCTTTGGTGCATCCAATGGCAGCAATGGCAATGGGGTCCGCGTCGGTTCAGTGGTCATCAGCGAAATCCACTATAATCCGCTGGATACCGATGGCAACCTTGAGTTTGTCGAAATCACCAATAACGGCGCGACCACAGAATCGCTGGCAAATTGGCGGTTACGAGGTGAAGTTGATGTCGATTTTGATGGCAGCGTTTCGCTTGCACCCAACGAAAGTCTGGTTGTCGTGCGTTTTGACCCGACCAACAGCAGCGATGCCGACGCCTTCCGTGCAGCCTATAGTGTCCCCAACGATGTGCAGTTGATTGGTCCTTGGCATGACAACAACATCACGGGCGTACATCTCAGCAACGGTGGTGGCACACTCAAATTGCAACGCCCGGGCGAGTTGGTCGTTCCTGGTAATGGCACACCTTCCTACTATGCGATGCTCTTTGAAGATCAGGTGCAGTATGATGACGACGCCCCTTGGGTGACAGAACCGGATGGCACGGGTCCATCGCTCTCGCGCATTGACCTTGCTGTCTATGGTGATGACCCCACCAATTGGGAGGCACTGACACCGCCGCTGCTGAGTTGTGTGGATATTCAGTCGCTTGCCGGATTGGCGATTGGACGTGTCAACTTTGATGCCGTGCGTCTTTCATGGACAGCACCAGCGGATGGCTCGACCGTCGAGGTATGGCGCAGCGAGCAACCATACTTCATCCCTGGCGATGCGGGTAGCACGTTACTGGCAACGCTCAACGACACGGTTGCCAGCTATGATGACACGGGGGCCGCGCTGGGTGATGTGGCGACAAATCACTACTATGGGCTGCGCAAAATTGACCGCTGTGGCGACATGGCCGATGCTGGCAATGTGGGCGAATTTGAATATGGACTGATTGAGTCGGGGTCAAGCGATTTTACATGGGTGGGCTTGCCGTTGCTTGTGGATGGCATCACCGACAGTGCCAGCCTAGTTAACCACATCGAGGCCAACAGCAGCCAGAATAAGGTGCAGGTCACACCCGATGTACAGTCGGTGGACCGCTGGAACAATGCAAGCCAGAGCTTTGACAGCTATCTGCCAGAGCTACCCTTCTTGGGTGAAATTCCTGTGGCAACGGGTGGTGTCTACCGTGTCAGCGTTGACCTGCCTGGCGAGCCTGTACAGGAGGCCATCTGGACGCTGCTCGGTGCTGTACCGGATGCATCGGTCTTCACACAGCAACTGCGCGCAACGGGTAGCACGAATAACAATTGGGTCATGTTGCCGCTGGACGCCGTTGGGTTGGATGATGCTGAGTTGTTGATTGGCAACGTGCAGTCGGGCAGCACCCCCACTATCACGATTGTCAGTGCCGACAAATGGAACAACAGCGCACAATCACTGGATAGCTATCTGGCCGGATTCCCGTTCCCAGCCTTTAACACACAGCCCGGTCATGCCTATCGGCTGTCGTTGGATGATGGTGTTGTGCCGGGGACTGTGGCGGATTGGGAATGAACAGTGCATAGTGATTCGTAATTAGGCCATTCCATAAAATAAAAAACTCGTTCAGTTAGCGGGGCTCCATTAACTGAACGAGTTTTTTATTTTATGGAATAGTCTAAAACCTTGCTTTTCAAAGAACCAACGGTGCGTTTCAGACGAACGCTATGATTTGACACAAGACCTCTATGAGTTGGATAATTTGATTGATAACGCCAATATGCTCTTTTTTCCTTTCTGTTGGTTTCTGATTAGGCCATTCCATAAAATAAAATACCAGTTATGGGTAAGTATTTTTGTGGAATAGCCTTAGATAAGGAGGTTTCGCGATGGCTTATGCTGATTTTAAGACATTTGATCAGTTAAAGGAAAATTTTTCGATAACAATTGAATCCGATCATCCATTTTTTACAGATACACCTACAGTCGAGCCAAGCATCCTCTTACAAGAGATTTTGAAAGAAAATGTACCGCTTGCACTGAATATTAACACAGAAAAAGCACGCTCAGAGTTAATCATTATGCAAGTTTTAGTCGAGGTACGTAAACGGCAGAATCACCGTATCAGCCTCTTTTCCGGCATAGACTTTACGGTTGATAGTGACGTTGGGCTAAATGGGTACTGTGATTTTATTGTCAGTCAGTCACCCAACCAGCTATTTATCACCGCACCTGTTGTGTGTATGGCCGAGGCAAAAAACGAAAGTCTGCGGATGGCCTACCCGCAGTGTATTGCCGAGATGATTGCGGCCCAACGATATAACGCGGCCCATGGTCAAGACATCGAAACCATCTGGGGTGTCGCCACCAATGGACATGACTGGCGGTTTCTGAGTTTGGTCGGTACACAGGTCAGGATTGATTATCATCAGTACTCGATTGGACAAGTGGGGCAGTTACTTGGTATTTTTGAGTATATCTTGGGTAATGATGTGAGTAATATAGACAAAAAGGATATATATGATGGCGAAAAGGAAGGATCGGGTTCAATTTGAAGAGACAGCCGATGGTGGAATAATAAAAATAAATGCAGAAGGTCTTAGTTATAAGGAACAGATGGAGATACAGCAAAAGTTTGCTGAACGTACTGGGATGTCGATTGTCGATGGCTCGATTGATTATGGCTACACTCATGCCTTTGTTGGCAGGCTGGATGTGTGTCCGCGATGCCAATCGGCAACAGCACAGCGATACTCCACGGTTGTCTATCTGAGCGGCGACATGTTTCGGACCATGTTCACGGCTGGTGGTCATTTCTGCACAGCGTCAACGTGTTCGACCGTCATTCTGGATGAAGACCTCATCAAACAGACGATGACAACCAATGCACCCTATTATGGTATTGTGGGTATGGCTGAAGATATAGATGAGTTTAGTCTGTTGCCATTTAAGATGTTGGATGGGGAGAGGCCTCTATTTGATGAGGATGGGGAACTCTGGGGTTATTCGTCCAAGCCACCGTCATCGCTCACTATCCAAAAAGCGCGGACAAATCATGAAAGGGTGAAACGTAAGCGTAAATTGGATAAGGCAAAGCGGGCACAACGTAAGAAGAGTAGAAAGAAAAAATGACCATTCACAAGGGAGATACCAAGGTGAAAGTACCCCTGTAGACTTTGCGCAGCCAGACACTCTCAATTTTGAGGAAATGTCTAAAAGGAATGCGCTGCGTAATAAGGTCAAACGTGGTCGCAAATTGGAGAAAGCAAAGCGGACACAACGCAAGAAGAATCGTAAACGGAAGTAATATGGTGAATTAATCAACAGCAAAATATACAATGACAGAATCAAACCAACCATCAAGCAAAGAAATCAGCCATTTACAGCGCTTGCGAGCACAGCATATTGCGAACCTGCGCGAACTAGAGTTGCAAGGGAGTAAGCATGGGGTAGGCGAAGTACCCATCACGTTGATTAACAAAATCAAGGATGAGGAAGAGCGCATTGCTGATCTGGATGCGCAAATTGAGACGCTTGTGGCGCGGGAGAAAGCTGCACCGAAATCGTCACCTACAGACGCATCTCACACGCCATCGACACAGCAAGCACAGCGGGCAACGCCTCCACAGGCTGTTGCCAAGCAGTCTGATGTCTTCCTCTCCCACAACAGTGCAGACAAAGAGGCCGTTGTCTATCTTGCGCAAAAATTAGCGGATGCAGGCATCACACCCTATCTGGATATCTGGCATCTGGTCCCCGGTGATCCACTCCAGGAGTCACTGGAAGAGGCTATTGCTCAAAGTGCGACCTGTGCGGTCTTTGTGGGGCCATCGAGTATCAGCCCTTGGCAAAATGAAGAGATGCGCAGTGTCCTCGATATCCGGACTCGTGATGAGGGGTTGCGTGTGATTCCCGTACTGCTCCCCGCTGCACATATGCCCAACAAGGGGGATTTGCCGCTCTTTCTAAGCCGTTATAAATGGGTTGATTTTCGCGCTGGGATTGAACAGGAAGAACCCTTCAAACAGTTTTTGTCAGGTATTCAGGGCGTCGTTTTCAGAGCGGATGCTACGGTTGATGGGGCGGGAGATACGGAGCAGGGGGGAGCGATAACAGGAACATCTGTAGACCCTGATGAGATTCCCTATCGTGGTCTGCATGTCTTTGAAGAACAACATGCACATCTCTTTTTTGGGCGCAGCAGCCTCATCCAGTATCTGACTGAACATCTACGCACAAGTCGTTTCTTGGCCGTCATCGGCGCGTCGGGCAGTGGCAAGTCATCCGTCGTACGGGCGGGGTTGATACCCGCAATTCGTACAGGGACAGTAGAGGGCAGCGATGCATGGATGATTCGTGTGATGACACCGGGAAGCCATCCGCTGGCAGAGTTGGCCGCGGCGTTAACCCCGTTGCTGGCGGATGCCAATAATGTGGGCTATGCGCTGGACTTGCAGGACAGGATGCAGCAAGATAAACGCGCATTGCATATGGCTGTGCGTCTGGCCTTTGACAACGCACCGCTACAGCAGCATCTGCTCCTGGTGATTGACCAGTTTGAGGAGTTGTTCACACTGGTGCGCAAGGAGGATGAGGCCGAGTGTCAGCAGTTTCTTGACAACTTGCTCTATGCCTCCAATATTGCGCAAGGGCGTACGATCGTTGTGTTGACCCTGCGCGCCGACTTCTATGCGCACACCGCTGTCTATGCCGAGCTAGCTGACCGTCTGGCCGATCATCAGGTATCGGCCACGCCCATGCAGCGTGAGGAACTGCGTGAGGCCATTGTCGCCCCAGCACAACAGGTGGGGTTGCGCTTTGACGATGGGTTGGTCGAGACACTGATTGATGATGTCCAAGAGCAGCCCGGGGCGTTGCCGCTCCTACAACACACCTTATTGGAACTCTATGAACGGCGCACAGAGAACCGCTTGACCTTTGACGCCTATAACGAGATCGGCAAGATTGAGGGGGCCATTGCCCACCGCGCCGAAGCCATCTATGCCAACTTTAGCGAAACCGAACAGGCGATTACACGCCGTATCATGATGCGTTTGACGCAGCCCGGACAAGACACGGAGGATACACGCCGCCGCGCCCACAAATCTGAACTGATCGTGGATACCGACGACGCCACCGCCATTGAATCGGTGATCCAGACGCTCGCCAATGCGCGCCTACTGACGACATCGGCCATCTCGACTACCCCTGTTACTGATGATACAGATCAAAATAGACAGGAAAAACCCCAACAGGAGATTATTGATGTCGCCCATGAAGCCCTGATACGTGGGTGGCCACGCCTGCAAAAGTGGGTCAATGATGACCGTTCTGGTTTTCTTGTGCATCGCCGCCTGACCGAGAGTGCCATCGAGTGGAAGCAACATGACTACGGCAAGGATTATCTCTATCGCGGTGAACGGCTGGCCGAGGTCGAGCGTTGGTCCGGTCAACTGCTGCCAGAGCTGAATGCGTTGGAACGTGACTATTTGGTGGCGTGTATTCAGTTGCGTACGGATGAAGACGAACGGGAGCGACGACAACAGCAGGAACGTGTGGAGTCGGCTGAACGGTTGGCGCAGGAGCAGCAACGTCTGGCACTGGAGCAGCAACGTCTGGCACTGGAGCAACAACGGCGTACAGAGGAACAGACGCTCGCCAATCAGCGGCTGCGTACACGGGCGTTTTATTTGCTGGCAGCACTCGTCATTGCGATTGGCGCAAGTGTGGCTGCGTTTGGCTTTTACCGGGATGCATTGGATGAGGCTGCGCAGAAGGAAGAACAACGGCTTGAGGCAGAGAAACAGAGCCAGATTGCGCAAGAGAATGCTGATGAGGCAGATCGGCAACGGCTTGTGGCAGAGAACCAGACGGACATTGCCCAGCTGAATGAGCAGGAGGCCAATGCGCAACGTGCGTTGGCTGAGGAGCGTCAATTAGAGTCAGAGAAGTCAACGCGTGGAGTTGTTGCCCGTCAGATTGCCAGCCAAGCGTCACTCTATCGAGACAATGATGAAGAATTGGCAATGCTACTGGCAATGGAAGCGGTCTCCAAAACCAAGAGTGCTGACCAATATGTGACGCTAGAGGCTGCTACCGCGCTACGCGGACTACTGCGTCCCACCTATCAAATCTTATTTGAAACCCCGACGTGGCATACAGGGACAGTTTTGTCAGTGAGGTTCAGTCCCGACGGCACTAGAATTGTCTCCGGTAGTTCAGACAAAACCATGCGCATCTGGGATGCAGACTCAGGTGAACAACTCGCCATACTCGACGGTCATACCGATGCTGTAAGGTCGGTGGGGTTCAGTCCCGATGGTACCAGAATCGTCTCTGGCAGTGGCTCTTTTCGGCGTAGAGACAATACAGTACGTATATGGGATGTAGCGCATGGCCAGGGTGCTGTTCGACCCGCAGATGCTCCCGGGCTTCAACGACTCGGGCGCACACCTCACCAACATGGCGT
>JBCCFC010000391.1:0-10345 GCA_039029935.1 Chloroflexota bacterium | reverse complement strand
CAATCTGTGATACTGGTTTCTGCTTTCCTATGCAACGACAAAGGAGAGTATCACAGGTTGGCTACCTGCGTCACAGATAATCAATCTGTGATACTGGTTTCTAACTTTCCTATGCAACGACAAAGGAGAGTATCGCAGGTTGGCTACCTGCGTCACAGATAACCAATCTGTGTTACTGGTTTCTGCTTTCCTGTCCAATAAAAAAATCAAAATGAGTGGGAGTGCTTAAGAACGTGTATAAAAATCGAGCCTGGTCTATCTGGATCGCTTTGGCTATATTGACGAGTGTTTTGGTGGGATGTATTGCCCCAGCGTCCCCAGCAATCGAAGAGAATGCAACTGAGACGTTGGATACTGAGACGTTGGATGAAGTAAATGTTGCCATTGTCTTTATCAGCCCGCTGGAGGAGCCTTGGAATCTATCGCTGTTGAGTGGGTTTGATCGTGTGATTGCAGAACAGCCTGACGGCTTGACGATTACCTATGACTATGCGGAGAATCTCTTTGGGGCCGAAGCCGAGCAAGCACTGCGGACCTTTGCCGAGACAGGCAAATATGAAATCATCTGGGCACATAGCACCTTCTCGGATCAGGTCAAAAATCTCTATCAAGAATTCCCAGACATCCAATGGGTGCTGACAGGTTCTGGCAACGAGGGCTTTGGCGAGAATGTCTACTGGCTCTATATGAACGTGCATGAGCCTGCCTATCTATTGGGCATCACGGCAGGGATGATGACGGAAACGGATGTCGTCGGCGTCGTGGCCGCATACCCAACAGGCGATGTCAACAGCGATATCAATGGCTTTATCCAAGGCGCCAAAGCCGCAAACCCTGAAACACAGGTCAAGGTGACATACATTGAAAGTTGGTTTGATCCACCCAAGGCCAAGGAAGCCGCTGCAGCACAGGTCGCCGCCGGAGCCGATTTTATTTACGCCGAACGTTTTGGTCCCTTTGAAGCATGTCAAGAGTTGGGGTGTATGGCCTATGGGCATTTAACTGACCAAGAAGCACTATCACCAGAGGTTGTGGTGTCCAGTGCCGTTGCGCTCTGGGACCCAGCGATCATGTACATCCTTGACGAATGGCAAGCACATCGCGAGTCTGGAGAGCCATTCAATGCACCGACTGACTTTACCCGCTTTCTCATGAAAGATGGTGCTGGTGATATTGCCTCGTTTTATGACTTGGCCGATGAGATGCCTGTTGAAGTGATAATGGCTGTGGAAGAAGCGCGGACCGCGATTATGGCTGGTGAGTTGGAAGTGCTGCTTGATGAGGAGATGGCGGTGTCTGAGTAATACCCTGTAAGTTAAGTAACCATATGGACGTTTTACTCGAGACAACAAACATCACCAAGTACTTTGCCAGTGTCACTGCCAACGACAATATCTCCATCACTATCCATAGAGGCGAAATTCTTGCACTCTTGGGCGAAAATGGTGCAGGGAAATCTACCTTGGCGGAAATTCTTTATGGCTATCGACAGCCGGACTCAGGAGAACTCTTATTCAATGGCGAGCGGGTAATACTGAACTCACCCAGCGATGCGATTGCCCAAGGGATCGGCATGGTTCACCAACATTTTGTGCTGGTCCCCTCGCTCTCTGTCATTGAAAACATTGTTGTTGGCACATCATCCACCTTTTACCTCAATTTAAAAGCCGCAGCAGCAACCGTCCAGTTAATCTGTGCATCCTATGATATCCAGCTTGATCTTCATGCAAAAGTTGGGCAACTCTCCGTTGGCGAACAGCAATGGGTAGAAATTCTCAAAGCATTATATATGGAGGCTCGGTTGTTGATTCTGGATGAACCCACCGCCGTATTGACACCACAGGAAACCGAACGCCTTTTCACCATTCTACGTCAAATGAAAGCAGATGGCCTCTCCATTTTGTTGATCACCCACAAGCTACACGAGATCAAGGCAGTCTCCGACCGTGTAACCATCTTACGCAAGGGGAAACATGTTGGCACAGTCAACACGGTAGATGTATCCCAGCTTGATTTGGCGCGCCTGATGGTTGGACGGGATATGGATTTTCAGATAACGCGGGCCGATGCGCAGATCAATGCGCCCTTGCTCACTATCCGCAATTTATATGTACAGAATAGCCGAGAACAACGGGTATTACACGACCTATCATTGACGCTCCACAAAGGTGAGATTTTGGGACTGGCTGGTGTTGCAGGCAATGGACAACGGGCATTGTTTGAAGCATTGATCGGTGTGTGTAGGGTTATTTCTGGCACAGTGAAGCTGGATGGGCGGGATATCACCAATCTGTCGCCACCCGAGCGTATCGAACACGGTGTTGCCAGCGTTCCACAGGATCGGTTGCATGAAGGGCTGGTGTTGGATTTAGGTGTCGATGAAAACTTCATATTGGGGCAACATCGCCGGGCAGCATTTCAACAAAGAGGTTTTCTTCGGCGTCGTGCGATGACACAGCGGACAGCAGAAGCTATCGACCGCTTTGATATCACCACACCCGCCACTCAGACACCCGCCAATCATCTCTCTGGGGGGAATCTACAAAAATTGATTCTCGCTAGAGAACTATCGCAACAACCCAAATGTATCATTGCCAGCCAACCGACACGTGGACTGGATGTGAGTGCAATCGCTTATGTGCATCGTCAGCTTCTGAAACAAGCAGAGGAAGGTGTGGGTATCTTGCTGATTTCGGAGGAGTTGAATGAGCTTTTTGCACTGGCTGACCGGATTGCCGTCATCTTTGCTGGAAAAATTATGGGTGTGTTTCCGACTAGTGAGATAACGATGGATGAGGTGGGGTTGTTGATGGCGGGTGCAAGCATTCTTTCAGGAAGGAGGAACAACGCTTGAATATGACATATCCATGCTCACCCCCTTCCTGGAAGAGAATTACCACGCCATGAATCTACGACTTGAAAAACGACAGAAAGCGACACAAATACATCAAATTGCGGCAATCTTGTTTGCGTTCCTCTGTGCGTTGGGTGTCAGTGGCTTGTTAATCGCATCGGCTGGCGTAGATATCAGAGACGCCCTTACCGCGTTTGGACGTGGTGCATTTGGCAATCAGCGTGCCATTGCCGAAACTTTGGTCCATACCACGCCACTGATATTGACAGGATTGGCAACGGTTGTGGCCTTCCGCGCCAAAGTGTGGAATATCGGGGCGGAAGGCCAGCTTGTGGCAGGAGCAATGGCCGCGACATGGGTCAGCCTCCACGTGGCTTCGCTGCCTACACTGCTCCATGCACTACTGGTCTTTCTGGTCGCAATGGCGGCGGGTTCACTTTGGGGCGGGATTGCGGGGCTACTCAAGGCGCGCTATCAGGCTGATGAGATTATCGTGACTATCATGATGAACTTTGTCATCACCTACCTGCTCTCCTATCTGCTTGCCAATCAGTGGCGTGATCCCACCGGGTTCTATCAGCAAACTGCGGCTCTCCCTGTGCAGGCTCACTTACCGCTACTCATCACACCCAGTCGTTTGCACAGTGGCTTTGCCGTTGCACTCCTTGCCGCCATCATCGTCCACATTCTGCTCACGCAAACCGTACTCGGCTATGAAATTCGTGTCATGGGGCTGAATGCGGTTGCGGCGCGCTACAAAGGCATTGACGTGGTACGCACAATGCTGCTTGTCATGCTCATTAGCGGTGGGCTGGCGGGGCTGGCGGGTGGCATCGAAGTCGCCGGGCTACACCATCGGCTACGGCTCGATATTGCCAGTGGTCTTGGCTTTACAGGCATCATCATCGCACTGTTAGGACGGCTCAACGCGCTTGGTGTCATTCTCGCTGCCCTCTTTTTTGGTGTGTTGACCAGCGGCATTGTCACCATGCAAATCACCGCAGGTGTCCCCGCTGCCCTCGTCAACGCCATTCAGGGTATTGTTCTGATTTTTCTCTTGATTGCTGATGCATTGGCGCGCTATCGCATTGTATGGCGTTCATTTCATGAGGGGCATCATGACTGAGCTACTGCAAGATGTCCTGACAACGGCGTTTATCGTCAGCCTGTTTGCCACCACCATTCGACTAGCAACACCGATTCTATTGGCGGCACTGGGTGAGCTAATCACCGAGCGCGCAGGCATCCTCAATCTAGGGGTGGAAGGCATGATGTTGATGGGGGCGTTTACAGGGTTTATCGTCGCCTATTTCACCGAATCCCTGGCACTGGGCTATATCATGGCTGCTGTGGGCGGGGGCGTCCTCGCCTTGCTGATGGCATTCTTAGCCACTACACTCAAGGTTGACCAAACCATCTCTGGGCTTGCCATCAATCTGCTGGCATCAGGCATGACCTTTTACCTCTACCGTGTCAGCACACAGGACATCGCCACACAAACGCTCGCCAATGTTCGCATCACAGAAACACTTCACATTCCGTACCTTGCGAGTATCCCCGTCCTCGGTCCGGTTCTATTCCAGCAACACCTGCTCACCTACCTCGCCTTTGCCAGCGTTCTCCTCATTCATTTCTTTCTCTATCGCACAACCTATGGGCTTGAACTCCGTTGTTTGGGCGAAAACCCACGTGCAGTGGACATGAAAGGGGTTCCTGTAGGACAACGACAGACGATGGCCGTGCTGTTTGGCGGGTTGATGGCGGGTTTGGGTGGCGGATTTCTCACACTCTCCTCTGCTGGACTATTCGTGCCGGACATCACCGCTGGTCGAGGCTGGATCGCTATCGCCATCATCATCTTTGGCAATTGGCAACCGATACGCATTCTGTGGGCAACGCTGTTCTTTGGCCTGCTCGACTCGCTGCAACTACAATTACAGGGTGTTGGTGTGCAACTGCCCTATCAACTGCTGCTTGCGCTTCCCTATATTCTTACGATTGTTGCATTGATTGTGAGTCGGACACGTTCTGCTGCGCCTGCTGCGTTGGGTGTGCCGTATATACGTGAATAATGACAGAAAGTCGGGAAGGCCAGTAGCGCACGCATAAGCCGACAAAACATCAAGCTAACTATACACGAAAGATAGATTTCGATTTAGTCTATGACCGTTCACGCTCGTTTCGTCGGCTCTATCATGCGTTTGAAGAAATTATCCATGCGGTGGAAAATGAATGTGAGGTGATCACGCCTGTAATCACCTCACATTAGAAGTTCCAAAAAGTTTACCGAACGAATCCGGTATCTGATATGCAAAGTACGCTAAAGCGCACTGGATGGGTATGTACACCAACCTGTTTTAACAGGTTTCCTATATTAGCATGGGGTTTCAACCCCATGTCTTTAATACTGACAGTCTACCTGACGCTTCGACTCCGCAGAATCAATAATCGCATCACAGACCACCGCCGCACGATAGCCATCTTCAAAGTCCGCACCAATCGGCGCAACATCCTTATCGTTGACAATACAATCGAGCAGGTGTGTGATTTCATGCACAAAGGTATGTTCCCAGCCAATCATATGACCCTGCGGCCACCAGTTCTCCCACCAGGGGTGATATGGCTCAGACACCAGCACATTGGTAAAACCTTGGGTTTCTTTGGGACCAGCACCATCGACCCAGAAGACCTCAAGTTCATTTAGGCGTTCCAAGTTGAAGCGGATGCTCCCCTTCTCGGCATTGATTTCGATGGTTTGACCATTCTTGCGACCACCGGCAAAACGGGTGGCTTCCAACGTACCCAATGCACCGTTTTCAAACTCAACCACAGCGGCAAAGGCATCGTCCACATCCACTGTACCCGTTGAACCATCTTCCCATTGTCGTTCTGGAATAAAGGTCTTTGCCATCGCACTGACACTGGAAATCTCGCCGACCAAATAGCGACCCAAGTCGATGATGTGCGCACCCAAGTCGCCCAATGCACCGCTGCCTGCAACGCTCTTTTGCAAACGCCAGATCATGGGCATGTTGTAGTGTGGCATGATCCACTCTTGCAGATAGCAAGCGCGGAAGTGGTAAATCTGCCCCAATGCACCGCTATCGACTAACTGGCGAATCTGGCGAATGGCTGGTACAAAGCGATAGTTAAAGGCCACCATGTGCTTGATGTTGGCTTTGTTGACGGCATCCAACATGGTCTTGGATTCCTCGGCAGTGCGCGCCAGTGGCTTTTCACAAAGAATGTGCTTGCCCGCCTCCGCTGCCATAATGCATGGTTCCGCGTGCGCATCGTTTGGCCCACCGTTGTCAAACAACTGGATGGCATCGTTGGCAAGCATATCGCGCCAATCGGTGTAGTAGCCTTCATAGCCAAAGCGTTTGGCGGCTTCTGACACCGCCGCCTCGTTCCGTCCTGCAATCCCTACCAACTTTGGGATCGCTGGTGGTGGATACATCATATGTGGAATTTTCAACATCGCATTGCTGTGTGCCTTGCCCATAAAGGCATAGCCCAACATGCCCACGCCAACTTCTGGCGCATCCCCCGCACTCGTGGCCGCAGCCATTGAAGTGAAACCTGATCCGTCACTCATGATTGTGTCTCCCTTGTTCTTAGTTATTTTGGTATTCGGTAAGTCGGTAATCAGTAGGTCAGTATTCGGTTATTCAGTACACTAGCAACCGACCTACCGACCTACCGAATACCGACCGACAAACCCTCTTAATCCGCAAATGCCGCATCAAACGCCACATTCGACGGTGCAAAGTCATTATCACGCACCACCTGCAACGATTCCTGCGCACCAAACTCGCGATCCATGCCGCTGTCTTCCCATTCAATCGACAATGGGCCATCATAGTTGATGCGATTCAACGCACGGATGATGGGATCCCATTCGACATCACCATGTCCTGGTGATACAAAGTCCCAGCCACGACGATGGTCGCCAAAGTCCAAGTGCGAGGACAGGATGCTGTTACGGCCAGTCAATTGAATTTTGGAGTCCTTGATATGGGCGTGGAAGATGCGATCTGGGAAGGCATTGATGAACTCTACCGGATCGACAAACTGGTGAATCAAGTGGCTTGGATCAAAGTTCGCACCAAAGGCTGGGTGGTTGTTGACCGCATCCAACGCACGCTGGAACGTAATAATATCATAGGCAATCTCGGTTGGATGCACTTCCAGGCCAAACTTGATGCCCATGTCTTGGTAGGCATCTAAAATGGGTGTCCAACGCACCGCAAAATCATCATAGCCTGCATCAATGTCCGCTTGGCTTGTGGGCGGGAAGAAATAGAGCTTGGCCCAAACGCTGCTGCCCGTGAAGCCGTTGACGACATCGACACCAAAGAGCTTGGCCGCTTTACCCGTATTGATCATCTCCTGTGCTGCCCGTTGACGCACCCCTTCAGGATCTCCGTCACCCCAAACATAGGGTGGCAGAATCGACTCGTGACGGTTGTCAATCGGGTCACAGACACATTGACCCACCAAGTGGTTGCTGATGGAATAGAAATTCAGGTCATACTTTGCCAGCAAATCCTTCTTGGCCTGTATATAGGCATCATCTTCCAGAGCCTTGTCCACCTCAAAGTGGTCGCCCCAACAGGCCAACTCCAGCCCATCAAATCCCCATGAACTGACTTTCTCAGCCAGTGTCTCCAGCGGCATATCCGCCCATTGTCCAGTAAATAAAGTGACTGGTCGTGGCATACTATTTTTCTCCTTTTTTAATATATCTTATAACATCATGATTCAGCCATTGCTATGTCTGTAGCAGGGCTATGTAACTGCCCAATACCCAAAGTGTCGCTTGCTGACCGAACCAAATTTTGTAATGCTTCTTGAGCCAGTGTATTCAGGCTTTTCCCTTCTGCTTCCGCCATCACAGCGAGTCGTTTATGAAGTTGTGTTGGAATCAATACATCGAACTGGCCTGAATAGGTAGGATATGGTTCGATTCCCTCCTCTTGGCGAACATCAAAAAATACATCCAGGGATTTTTGAAATTCTTCTCTGAGTTCATCTGGTGTGCGGCCATAAAAATCTGCGCCACCGTTTAGCCCTAGAATTTCACCACGAAACATATCCAGTTCTTCATCATATTCAATTTTTGCATGATGATTATTGACAGTCATCAAACTCATGGTGTTACTCCGTTTTTTTGCAACCATTTTCGGATACTTGCAACCGCCCCTTTATCTGTGTTTGGACTTGGATGGGGGCGATGAAAAACTTTTACCTCGCCAAAGAGGACAATTGCAACCTGGCTTCCGGAACGCTCGCTGACCTTTGCACCAAGCTCGACAAATAATGCCTCAATATCCCGCCATTGGATATTCCCACTGACAGGGTGTGCAAAAATTGCCTGCATTGGTATCAACTTAAGAGTCCGATGGTATTCAGTACGTCGGTATTCGGTACGTCGGTATCCAGTGGTAGTCTATCACTGACCACTGACCACCGACCACAGATTACCGCTTAACTTGATACATATGGGGTGTGCAAAAATTGCCTGTAATGTATTTCGATGTTTTCGTTTCATTGCGACATTGTGTTTTGTGCTTGCAGGGCTATCATTTTATCTTTACACCAACTCCCCATCCGCATGGCGTTGACGTAGCACCTTCTTGTCAAACTTGCCTGTGCTGGTCTTTGGCACTTCATCAATAAAGGCCACATGATCCGGCATCCACCATTTGACGATTTTGTCAGAGAGGTACTCTAGTACAGATTCCTCAGCCAGCCCTGTATCTGCACTGACAGGCACAACCGCCGCCAGTGGTCGCTCCGTCCACTTCTCATGTGGAATAGCGATGACCGCCGCTTCCAAAATATCTGGATGCGCAATCAAAATATTCTCGACATCCACGCTTGAAATCCACTCGCCACCGCTCTTGATCAAGTCCTTGGTGCGGTCGGTGATGCGCATGTAGCCCTCTGGTGAAATCGTAGACACATCACCCGTGCGGAACCAGCCATCTGCCGTGAAATGTTCCTCAGTTGGCTCACGACGGAAATATTGCTTGATGATCCAAGGACCACGCACCTGTAACTCACCCATCGTCTCGCCATCCCAAGGTAACTCGTTGCCGTCCTCATCCATGATACGCAACTCAACACCACCAATCGGTGTTCCCTGTGTCGCTTTGATGCCAAACTTCTCATCCGCAGAGAGGTCGGCGTGTTGCTTGCTCAAATGTGAAATCGTCCCCAACGGTGACATCTCGGTCATGCCCCACGCATGAACAACATTACAGCCCAAGTCCTGCTCAAAGATACGAATCAAGTTCTCTGGCATGGCCGAGCCACCCACAATCATGGCGCGGATGGTGGACACATCACGTGGATTGTTCTTCAACTCCTGATAGAGGCCATTCCAAATCGTTGGCACACCCGTCGCCACCGTCACACCAAATGACTCAATCATCTCGGCCAAGGCCGCTGGTTGTAGATGCGGTCCTGGCATGATCATCTCTGCCCCCGCCTGCAACGCAGCAAAGGGAATGCCCCATGACATCACATGAAACTGCGGTACAACGGGCAAGATCATGTCCGCCTGTGTGATGCCCGCAGCATTGGCCTGCAACATACCAATCGTGTGTAGATACATCGAGCGATGGCTGTAGAGTGCGCCCTTGGGATCACCCGTCGTACCGCTCGTGTAGCACAGTCCCATCGCCGCGTTTTCATCAGTGACGGGACACTCATAGTCCTCATCACCCTCGGCCAAAAAGTCCTCGTAATACAACACATTGGGCAGCGACGTCTCAACCTGGCCACTTGCACCGTAGATGACATAGTTCTCCACACAACTGACTTGGGGTGCAACCGCCTCAAAGAGCTTGACCAGCGTGGCGTCAATAAACACAATGCGGTCCTGTGCATGCTCGACGATATACGCAATCTGCTCTGGGAAAAGTCGGATATTCAACGTGTGACACACTGCTCCACACCCCGGAATGCCATAGTACAATTCCAAGTGCTGATAGGTATTCCAGCCAAACGTCCCCACACGGTCGCCCATCTGAATCCCGCGCTTTGCCAGCGCACTCGACAACTTCCGCACACGCTTGTATATGTCCGCAATTGTATAGGTATGAATAGAGCCATCTGGCAATTTCGTATGTACTTGTCGTGTTGGGTACACGCGGTTGGCATGGTTTAAGATGCGGTCAATTGTGAGGGGATAGTCCATCATGAGTCCCTGCATAGGTGTTCTCTCCTTCTGGTTATCATTTCCCTGATGTCCACGAGCTTGTTATGCATGGTTTCTCGGACCATGCTGGTCATGGCATTGTGGAAATAATTTTGGTCTGTGAAAATTGATTTGGGTAATGATACAACTGATGGAGGATTTTGACAACCGAGAAAATGAATTGTGAATCCTGTGACAGAATTGTGACTGAACTGGATAAGAAATATTATAGACTATAGGGTGAATAGGGTGAATAGGGTGAATAGGGTGAATAGGGTGAATAT
>JBCCFC010000390.1:0-10357 GCA_039029935.1 Chloroflexota bacterium | reverse complement strand
GACAGTGTCCAGATCAATCTTTACGGTGTCAAGTTGAGGGGCGACGAAGTAGAGTGACATCTGTCATGCCGAGCGAGTATACTTGACGTTAACGTTAATCCCAAATCCGATTGGCAGGCAAATGGCATTTCGGATTTTCAACAATTTTTGTAGGATGCTCTTAAACAGGTGACAAATAGACACGATTGTCATGAAACACCGCTCCCTGCCCCATATCAGAATCCCGTTCCATCACCGTCGCGTTGACACCGCTGCCACCATGATGTTTGGCCCATAACCCTTTGCTGGTCATCGCTACACCTGGACGCACATCGTCTTTAATGGCTAAACGCGCTGTGAATTCACCACGCCCGTTCCACACTCTAACCATTGAATCATTGTGTAGGTTGAACAATGTGGCATCGGTGGGTGATATAACAACAACTGGACTACCCGATTTGGCGTGGTCAGGGCTGTTGGCAAACATAGAATTGAGCAAAAAATTATTGGCGGGTGAAATGAGCGCAACTGTCTTCCCGCTTGCTTCTGCTGCATCTTCTACTGCCTCATAAGGTGGCACATAGTTGGGGAAGAGGCCGACACCATCTACGGCTGCTCTCTCCGAACGAAACTCAAATTTACCAGAATCAGTCTGGAATCGCGCCAAAAATGGCTGATAGGGTGTGGGATGATTGACACGGAGCCAGCCCTTTTCTTTGAGCTTCTCCAGCGTAATACCCCCCATGCTCGGACGCCCCGACGCCAACGCAGAACGAGCAATGTCCTCATCACTGTCATAGAGTGCTAGCTCGGTCAGGTTCATTCTTTTCGCCAAACGACGGAAAATTTCGGTGTGAGGCAGACACTCCCCCGGTGGGTCCATGACAGGCTCGTTCCAGTTGATGTACAGATGGCTAAAGGAGTCATGCATGTCAGCATGTTCCAACTGCATGGTGCTGGGTAACAGTATATCGGCGTAATCCGCCGTATCCGTCTGGAAGTTTTCAATCACAACCGTAAACAAGTCCGGTCGCGCCAGCCCTTGTCGAACCCGATTGCTATCGGGGTTTGAGACAACGGGGTTTGCCGCCCACATGATCAGCATCTGGATGGGTGGATCATTCAGTTCCAGCAAGCTACCGCCAAGCCGTGTCATCGGAATCGTGCGGGCTGGTGTTTGACGGAGGTGTGTGCCACAGAGGGCGTCTCGGTTCCACTCATACGCATCCATTGTTGAATAGCAAATGCCGCCGCCTTGTCGTTGAAAATCGCCAGTCACGGCTGGAATGCATGAAATCACCCGTGCCGCCTGTCCACCACCTGCGTGTCGCTGCATCCCCATGAGTGGCCGTATGCCAATGGGTCCATTGTCAGCCATGATCTCTGCCAGATGCCTCACCTCTGCGGCGGTTATCCCACAAAGTTGTGCCGTGTATTCAGGTGTATAGGTTGGCAAAATCTGTGAGCAGAATTCGTCCCAACCAACGGTGCGCTCTTTCAGATACGCTGTATCCGCTCCCCCTACATCAACCAATGCTTGCATCAACCCCAAGGCCAATGCACCATCCGTCCCCGGTTTGGGCGCAATATGGATATCAGCGCGCTGTGCAGTCTTTGTTTTCATAGGGTCAATCACCACCAAGATTGCCCCATTCTTTTTGCCCTGCTGGATAAACGGCCAGAGATGGCGGTTGGACACCAGCGTATTGGTTCCCCATAGTATGATGACACCAGCGTGTGCCAAGTCTTCTGGGTCCATGCCCGCCGAGTTGCCTGTTGTATAGCTCATGCCGACATGCCCCGAAACTGAGCAGATGGTCGGTGCATGGATAGAGGTTCCCAGCGCATTAAAGAGCCGCTGCCCACCGCCGTTGGCCCCCTGTACAAACCCCATTGTACCAGTCCCTGCATACGGCCAAATTGCCTCCGCACCATGTGTGGCAATGGTGTCCCGCATACGCTCGGTGATTTCATCGAGAGCCTCATCCCAACTGATGCGTGTAAATCGCCCCTCGCCCTTTGCACCAATACGCCGTTGCGGGTAGAGCAAGCGGTCAGGGTGTTGGCTATAGGCGATGTAGGGGTTGACTTTGACACACAAGGTTCCTCGGCTAAATGGGTGGTCAGGATTACCACGTAGCTTGACAGGTTTACCATTTCCCATGGTCACAACCCACGAACAGGCATCGGGGCAATCCAACGGACAGGCACCGATGATGTGTTGTTTGTGATTTGTGGTCATGTTTTTTCCTTCTTCAACTCACAAATAATATGTCTTACAGACGATAGGTTACAATATCTCCAGGAATTTCCTGCAACCGCCCATGATCCACCAAATAGACAAGATGTGCCAACGTTTCCGCAACTGCAAAGCGAACTTCATGATCTGTGAAACGGCTATAGTCAAAGATTTGCTTGCTCACCTCCAGTGCGGTCGTGCCTTCAGATGTCCCTTTGGTCAAATCATCAACTGTCGACAACATCTTATCCAGCCGAATGTCATGATGATGAATGATCTCCTGCGCACGGCCCGCCCAATCTGTGATGAGCGCACGATGTACGGGGAGGGCAAGGTTGACATCCAGCGATTGAATTGCTCCAAGCGATGTCACATAATCGTTAAGCGGATTGTCAACACCGTCAGGCCATAATCCTACATTGGGTGTAATCTTCATCAACACATGGTCGCCACTCAGCATCAGCCGTTCATTCTCATCATGAAAAAGCATCTGTCCCGTGCTGTGGCCCGGCGCATGGATAGTGCGAAATTTGCGCCCCCCCATCTCAAAAATCGTGTCATACTCAATCAAGTGAACAGCACCATCCAGTGGGTGCGGCAACGTTCGTTCGCGCATCTTGCCATCCATCGAGGCCATAATCTTCGCCGATTCGCCCTGCACTCCATGCTGTGACCAGTGCTTGAGAACGCGCTCCTGACGCAAACTTGGCCGCAGCCACAACGTCTGTGCCATCTCCCACTCCAACGAGGAGAGATAAATCGGTGCATTGGACTGTTTATGCAGCCACCCCGCCAATCCAAAATGGTCAGGGTGGATGTGGGTCAGCACAATTTGGTCGATGTCTACGGCAGAAATAGGCAATTGATCAAACGCCCATTGCCAAGCATCCCGTGCGCCATCCCAGCTTAACCCTGTATCGACAACGGTCCACTGGTTTCTATTTGGGTCGTGAAGTACATAGCAGTTGACATGATTGAGTGCAAAGGGCAAGGGCAGGCGAACTTGATAAATGTTATCTGCGACTAAGGCGCAGCTTGGTTCTGCGTAGTTTATTTTTTGCATAGATTCTTTCTTGTGTTTTGTGTGATTTGGTTTAGATACAATCGGATTATTCCCTCATGACTTGCCTATTGTATCCCACAGACCTTGTTTCACCCCAATCTCTATTTAGGCGCGTTTGCCTGTTGGATGTATAATGATCAGATATTTCACAATCATGCGTAGGCTGGATATAGAATCATAGCCTACCATTACGGAATAACAGTTAATTTCAATAATGCAACAACGCTTACTTGTAAAATGAACGACAGATATAGACAATCACGCCTTTCCGCGTTCTTCCATATCCACGTTTTTTAAGGCAAAGTAAGCACATGATAAGGACAAAATGCCCATGCGAGTCATCTATCCATTCACAGCGATAGTTGGTCAAGAGCGCATGAAACGTGCGCTGATTTTAAACGCCATCAACCCGCAAATCGGCGGTGTACTCATTCGTGGTGAACGTGGTACTGCCAAGTCAACCGCGGCCCGTGCCTTGGCCGCGCTGTTGCCCGGTGACACCCCCTTTGTCGATCTGCCCGTGAGTGCCACCGAGGATCGTGTGGTCGGTACGCTGGATATTGAGAAAGCCATCCAGAGAGGTGAGAAACATTTTGAGCCAGGTATTCTGGCCGCAGCCAATGGTGGTGTCCTCTACGTCGATGAGGTCAACCTATTGGATGACCACGTGGTCGATATTTTGCTGGATAGTGCGGCGATGGGTGTCAACATTGTCGAGCGCGAAGGCATCAGTTATCAACACGAAGCCCGCTTTGTTCTCGTTGGCTCGATGAACCCAGAGGAAGGCGACCTGCGTCCTCAACTTTTGGACCGCTTTGCCCATGCCGTTGATGTTGTTGGCTTGACCAACACCAAAGACCGTGTTGCTATTTTGCAAGGTCGCATCAAGTTTGAAGAAAATCCAGATTTGTTCTTGGAAAATGCAGCCGGAGCCGAAAAGAGCCTCAGCGAGCAAATTGCCGAGGCACGTGGTCGCTATGACGAGATTACTTATACCGATAAGGACCTATACACGATTGCAGCGTTGACAGCCAGCTTCAAGGTGGACGGCCACCGTGCGGACATCGTGATTCTGCGTACCGCCCGTGCCCAAGCCGCTTTTGAGGGCCGCGACGCCATCAACGACCGTGACATTCTGCTGGCAGCAGAGTTGGCGTTACCACACCGTATGAAGAAGCAGCCATTCCAAGAGTCTGTGCTGGCGCCGGATCAACTGGAAGCCAACATGCGTCAGGCTAAGGCCGAGGCCGAGCAGATGGCCCCAGATGAGAGCGACATGCAACCAGGTGAAGGGGCTGCGGCGAGTGATGAAAAAAAAGTCTAGAGGGTGATGACTCCGACGATGAAATGATGGACAGCGGTGAAGGGGGGGATGCGGGCATGGCTCGTCCCGACGCTGCGATGGACCAGAGTTCATCACCCGGTGAAGACAAAGGCGCACGAAAACCCGTCCAGATTGGTGACACCTTTGAGGCCAAAAAGTTTGACACACCACTGGACAAGATGACCCGTGAACGAGCGGGTAAGCGTTCCTATACACGCACAGACCGCAAACGGGGTCGGTATATCAAGGCACGTCCGGCGGGTAGCAACCCCAACGATATTGCCTTTGATGCCACGCTTCGTGCAGCGGCTCCCTACCAAAAGGAACGCAGCGAGAATCCGCTCAACGATTTGGCACTGCAACTGCGTAAATCAGACTTGCAGAAAAAAGTGCGAGTCCGTCGTACAGGCAACCTGATTCTCTTTGTGGTTGATGCCAGTTGGTCGATGGCCGCAAGTGAACGTATGGAAGCCACCAAGGGCGCGATCTTCAGTCTGCTGGTTGATGCCTATCAACGACGTGACCAAGTAGGCTTGGTTGTTTTCCAGCGTGACCGCGCACGGGTTGTGTTGCCACCCACCAACAGCGTGGAATTGGCACAGAAAGCCCTGCAAGATTTGCCTGTTGGTGGCAAGACACCGTTGAGCAGCGGACTCTTTGTCTCGTGGCAAGTCATCGAGAACGCCAAACGGCGCGATGGCGAGATTCGCCCACTCATGATTCTGCTCACCGATGGTGCAGGCAATGTTAGCATGACAGGAATGCCAGCACAAGAGGAAGCCATGCGTATGGCCGGACTCTTTGCGCTAGAAGAAATGCGCTCATTGGTAATCAACATGGAGCATACCGCGTTTGATCGTGGATTGGCGCAGAAGTTGGCGGATGCGCTGAATGGACCGTGTTATAATTTGCCGCAGTTGCGCGCGGATACGTTGTTGTCTACGGTGAAGCGGGAGATTGCTTTGTAAGTATGCAAAGCGACGAAAATAATAAAAAAGAGCGTACACATATTGTGTACGCTCTTTTTTATCACAAACTTATATATTCCTGTAGTACATTTTTTGCAATCTCAATGAACTGCTCATATTTTTGATAGTCACGATTTTTATCTGGGTTTTCAATTTCATCTCCGTAGTGTTGAGCTAGATACATCTTCCATTGTTCTGCAGCGTGAATTACCTCCGCGTAGAATTGTGATAATGGTATATCAACATTTTGCAAAGCTACCCACTTATTGGGTACATGTAGCGTGATTTTGAGACGATTTTGTTCAACCAATGGTGTTAACTCGAACTGCCAAGGATCACTGACCCATTCAGCAATCACAACCTCACCCTGTAATAGCTGCTCAAATTTACCGAGTAAATGATCGATTAAAAACATCACATAAGCTGATGGGACCTTTTTAGTTCTATTTTTACCATCCAAATATATATGAACATATCCAAGGACAGTTGGATAGTTAGGCGAGATTACAGACCTTTCATGTTCCTCTAGTGGTGGAGATTCTGGTACAATCTCTAAAGTTATATCTTCAAAAGTGCCAGTTATCGTTTTAAGCCTATTCAATCGAAGCCACATTTACCATCACCTACTTTTATTTATAACACTTTTAAGCCATCTCTAAATACTCGGCATCACATTCCCACCACACACAGGCACATACGCCCCCGTAATAAAACTTGCCAAGTCCGACGCCAAAAATGCCACTACATTGGCAATCTCCTGATCCGTGCCTCGCCTCGCCAACGGAACCGTACTTTCATAGCCTAGACTGCGCTCACTGCCAGCCTCACGGTCCCTATCACTGATGGTCCAGCCGGGAGCCACCTGATTGACGGTGATTTGATGCTCGCCGACCTCTTTTGCCAGCACTTTGAGAACACCATCCATGCCGCGCTTTGCCGCACCATAGGCTGATTGATTGGGTTTGAGTTGCATGGAGCACTCAGTGTTGATGCCGATAAAGCGGCCAGAACCTCGCTCAATCATGGCCGGGATAAATGCTTTTGCCATTAACACATTCTGCAATACGCATGAGCGAAACTGGTCTTCGTAATCCTCAATATCTTCCTCCAACACAGTTGTCCAAGGCTGAATCTGCGAGACAGCGTTGGTAACGATGATGTGCGGTGCGCCCAGTTCAGTGACAGTAGCATCACGCATGGCAAAGACGTCGGCCTTGACACCCACATTGCCCGTTACGGCCAACGTCTGCCGCCCCATCTGCCGTACTTCATCACACAGTTCCAACGCCTTGTTGATATTCTGATTATAGTGGACCACGACATCGGCCCCCGCCTCAGCCAGTGTGCGCACCATCACGCGTCCAAGCTGTCCTGTCGCCCCTGTGACCAGTGCCACTTTTCGACTCAAATCAATGGATATGGACATGGTTATTTTCTCCGTTGTAAAGGTTGAAGAGTTGAAAGGTTGAAAAGTGGAAAGTGGAAAGTTGACGATGTATCATAATAGTTCCTTCAACCCTTCAACCCTTCAACCCTTCTCTACCTCTTAATAATTGGCAAATATTGTGAACGTGTACTTAATGTTTCTGGGGGGCCAAGCGTAATGCTCGCATCGGGAACGGTTAAGTTTACAGACTGGTCGGTTGTGGTGGTGAGCAGTGGTGCTTCTAGTTTCAATGCGCTGCTATCCTCCTCATTACCAACAGCCTCAAACTCAATGTTTGTCAGCACGACCTCATCGCCCATGCTACCCTCGGCAAAGAGAGCGTTGAAGCGGACAACACCCTCGGCATAATCGACATTGCACTCGCCATAGGCGACGCCTTCAGGCCATTCATTGCCACAACCAACCGCCTTGATGACAGTCGGATCATAATGCACTTCAAATGTTCCGACCCCAATCTGTCCGCTGGAGACATCTGCGATGATAGGGATACGCCGTGTTTCACCTGGGGGGATACGTGTCGAGATGATGTCAATCGCTGCAACACCATTCCCACCATCTGCGGGGGCTGAGCCCGCATCAGGACAGAAGTCATTGGCGATGCCGACACGACATTGCACAATGGTGAAAGCGTCGCTGACATCACAGGAACTGTCACCGTTGACATCACAGACGGTCTCATTGATCATGCTTGAATCATCGGTACAGGCTTGTGTGCTGCCAATTAGCCCCACATCAAAGCGTAGGATGAAGGATGCGTCGATGACGTTCACGCTGCCATCACAGTTGACATCGCCTGTTAATGGTGGCAAGGTCGTCACCAAACCGTCCCTATCTTGGTGCGCAATGGTCGTGCCGCCAAGCGAGGCAAATATACTCGTGTCTACATCTATGGGGATTTCTTCGTTGCCACTGCCCAACACCTTAAAGGAGAGGAAGACAACGGGTGTTTCGGTGTCAATGGCAGCGCGGGCGGCAGCGTTGATACGGATGACACCGGGCAATAGACGGTTACAGACGATGAGGTCAAATTGGCTGCTACCTGCTTCGCCACAACGCATCACGGCCAGTTTGCTGGCGTCATAGCGGATGGTCGTGTCCAGTGAGCTTAGATTCAGTCCTGTCATCAAGTTGGTGACACTGATGGCAACCGTAATCTCTTCGCCAACCTGTGCCGTCACATGGCTTGCACTGACACGAGGCAATGCATCACCGCCACAGCTTGTGGTTGGGTCAGCCGCTAGTGTGCCATTCGGGTCCACCAATGAGGTGCAACGCAAATCAATCACACCCACACCACGCCCAAAGTCAAACGTATTGGGTACAACGCTGGAGACAAGTTTGCCCGATGTTGCCGAGGGGCTGTCCGGTAAGCCGTTGGTAATGCGTTCTTCAATTAAGAGAGCAGCAGCACCCGCCGCCAATGGCGTGGCAAAGGATGTGCCAATCCAATAGGTAAACCCGGTTGACGAGCTTGTGGATGGTGCGACGAGACAATTCGTCTCAGTACAAACACCCCCCTCTCTACCACCGGGGGCAGCGACGTTGCCTGGTGCATAGACATGATTGGCGTATGTTGCCAAGCCATAGCCAGGTTCACTCGCAGAGACACCGATAACGCTGTCCCAAGCCGCAGGGATTTGGGTTTCGGTTTTGCTATCATTCCCCGACGCCGCCACAGTTACAATCCCATAGCGATTTCTTGCCGACCAGAGTACGGTTTTGAGGGCAACAATATCACGGTCACAGTCGAGATCATTGGTTGTGCCATCGAGTGCGGGGATGCTGATGCCCAAGCTCAGATTAATCACGGCTGGTTCCGAGGTGGCGACAACAAATTCATGCAAGGCATTCACCAGTGTAAACAGATCGCCGCTGGCATCATCATGCAAGACACGATAAAGGTAAATTTCGGCGGAGGGCGCAACCGCGGAGATTAAACCAGCAATGGAAAGGCCATGCTCATTGAGTTCTGGTGGGTCTGCTTTGGTTGCAAATTGAGTAAACATGGTTGGATGTTCGACAATCACCTTGCCACCCAATCCAGGAATCGTGGCTGATCCAGGCGCAGCAAATGGCGACGTATCAAAAACGCCGACTTTGACGCCATTGCCTTCATAGAGAAAGTCCCCGTGTCGTGATATACCATCACTTAGCCCAATCCCCTGTTCATTCAAGGCCCACTGCGACCAAAAAGAGGTAATCGGTGCGCTGGCGGTAATCATACCACTGCCTGTGACCGTATGCGGGTCACCAAGGACATGGTTAGGGGCAACATTGACACCATTTAAATTGGCTGTGGCAATTGGATCGTCCTGCATCGTGGTTTGAGGTGAAATGGCCGAGGCAGAGAGACTTCTGGTTGTGCCAAATTGCCCATTAATGGGAATTGGTTTAATTGACCCTAAGTTATTATCCGATGTCTCTCCGTCTGCGGCTTGGATGGCCGCGGCAACCCAGTCAAATTCGAGCGACACCATACCGTTTTCCAAAATTTGATAGAGCTGAATCAAGATGGTGTCATCCTGATTGCCTGTTTGCGGATTTGTGATTGGGTCGTCAATTTGTTTTGGTAGACGGTGCAGAGATTGCGAATTTGTAATTGCTCGAGCATACGCCCTCGATGGAATATTGCTATTCGTATTATTATTGGGTGCATTGGTGGGGTCGGCCTCGCAAACCCATTCTTCGCGTGATATCCAGTTTAAATCGAGTGCTTCCAAGGGTTCAAGCGAAAGCGCAGGGTTGACAAGGCGTAATCGCTCTTGGAGTTGTGCAACGGTTGTTCGCATCTCTTCACGGGTTCCTGTCAGAAGGAGCTGGTTACTGACATGTTCTTGGCGAGGACCTGATCCCGTCCAAGAAGGCCAAGGTGGTCCAGGACGGCGGCCAGTTCTACCAGCACCACTTGCCCAAGGGGCTGACGATCACGGAGATCAGCCACCGGAGCGGACCGCAGTCTCCGCAAAAAAAGGTCGGACCTCTCTCGGCGACGAACAATCTCCGCTTTCAGATGTTGCCAAAGTCCCGGTCGTCCACTTCCGCTTCGTCCTCGTCTGCCACTGGCCACCCCGGCCTCCCCAACGGCCTGCTGCGTATGGCGACTGCCATGCAACCGGGTGCGGTACCCCCTCCAGCCTCCGCGCCGTCGTCCTCGCCGTCCTCGTCGCAGTCGGCTGCGCAACTCGCCACCAAAGTCGTGCCAAAGGATCTGAAGTCGCAGCTGGCCCTGAGCAAGATCACCATGCCGGACCCGAAAGCGGCGGCGGCGGCCGCCGCGTCCTCGTCTATGCAACGACCGACTGCCTCCACCATCTATCTCAAACCACCGACGCTGGAG
>JBCCFC010000389.1:0-10385 GCA_039029935.1 Chloroflexota bacterium | reverse complement strand
TTCCCTTTTTTCTCACCCTCCATAAACCCTTGTCTATCGTGTCTTGGCTTTCAGATCACTCCTCATTCTTGCTTTTTAACAACACATTTGATTGTATTCGTTTCTAAATGTTTCCCTTATACTTTTTCAACACTCTCTATAGGGGAGTTCCAGCAGTTCATAGGTATCCTGTTGGGTATACGCTGTCTGTGTCTGGCGTCTCATCGTGGGGACATCGACCTGCGAACCATCTAGCAGCGTAAACGTGCGGGTGAATGTGCTATACTCGGGGAATTGGCTCTCCCATTTGGCGTTGAAATAGATAGCATTGGTCAACACCAAGCGGGTATATTCGTCGAGGACACCAGGACCAATCAAATCCTGAATCTTGCCTTCGGTCGCTTCTTCGGTCCACGTGTTGATAGTCTCCCGTGCCGCTTCGCGCTGATCTGTATCAACAAAATCAACAGACTGCACTTCGGAACGGTAATTTTCCGCAATGGTATTGAGATAGTCATCCAAAAACGCATGGTCAAACTGTTTCCACAACGCATTGGCAATCGAGAGCCGCACATCCTCCTGGTCAGCCGCCATCAGCGAGAGGTCCAGTTCCTTGAAGGTTGGATGCAGCAGTTCTTGTGTCAACGAGAAGTGCATCGTCTCGGTCATCTGCTGCTCGGTTTCACCACGCGCACCCGCATAGACCATTGCCAAGGCAGATGAGATGCTGTAGGGCGAATAGATTAAATTCCCCTCTTCGGCAATCAATTCATGATAGAGATCAATCGCAAAATCACTGTTGTCTGCTACCAGTTGAGCCAGTGGTGTGATGTCAGTGAACACAGTTGTGGGACTGATTTCCCCAGCCTCATCGTTGCCACGGGCTGCTGCATTGAGGTCCACAATGGGCAGGTAGACCGTATCCCCTTCACCAAAAAAGTCTGGCCCCGAATCAGCATATACATTCCTCTGCCAATCACCAGTGTGTGGAAACATCAAGCTAACGAGCACACAAGCGCATAATGCCACAATTTTGATACTGACAGATAGGGCAAGATGTACCCTTTGTCGTTTCATCATAATCAACTCCTCTATTGTCTATAGTTGGGTATTCCTGTACGAGATGCACAGGAAAATAGTTTGTCGTCATTGATAGATACGCCTACCATCATAAAAATGACACGAATTATCAAATTCCACACAGTAAAATGTACAAGAAGTTCAGGAAGGCCAGGAAGGGGTAAACGTTCTTGCGACTCTTCACTATTCACTGTTAACTATTCACGATTCACTATTTGGCAAATCTTCCCAACCCCACTACAATACCCCACGATATGCTGATTAAACGAGTGGTAATCCAAGGGTTCAAAACCTTTGCCAAGAAAACCGAATTTATCTTTGATCCAGGGGTCACGGCGATTGTAGGTCCTAATGGCAGTGGTAAGAGCAATGTCGTGGATGCTGTGCGCTGGTGTTTGGGCGAGCAGAGCTTTAGCCTGTTGCGCTCCAAAAAGACCAGCGATGTCATCTTTGCAGGTAGCGACAAACGGGCGCGTATGGGGATGGCACAGGTCAGCCTGACGCTGGATAATACGCAGGCTGAAGTACCGATTGACTTTGTTGAAATCGAGGTGACACGCCGCGCCTATCGTGATGGTGGCAACGAATATCTGCTCAACGGCAAAAAAGTCCGTCTGCAAGACATCACCCAACTTTTGGCACAGACGGGGTTGGGCAAACGGACCTATGCGCTGGTGGGGCAAGGGCTGATCGATAAAGTGTTGCATCTGTCGGCGGAGGATCGAAGGGCCATCTTTGAGGAAGCCGCAGGCATCACGGGCTATCAATCCAAACGAGCAACAACACTGCGAAGGCTCGAGGCTACCGAAAAAAATCTAGTCCGTATACAGGACATCATCAGCGAATTAAGCCCCCGTCTTGGCTATCTCAAACGACAAGCTGACCGTGCCAAAGAGCGTGTGCAGGTCGCAGCCGATTTGCACAGCATGTTGAGCATGTGGTATGGCTACCGCTGGCATAATGCCTTGCGGGCCTTGGCAGAACATCGTGCGAGCGAGGTAGCACTCAAACAGGAGGTCGAGGTCCGTCAAGCGGCCATCAAGACGTTTGATGAACAGATTGGTCACCTTCGTATCGTCCAAACATCGCTGCGAGAAACGCTTGGTGAATTACACAGCCGTAGCGGTTTGCTTCACCGTCAAGCCGAACAGGTTGGGCGCACCTTGGCCGTTGTGCAGGAGCGACTACGCCAGACCATTGCCCGCCAAGAGGAGAATCAGCGTGAGTTGGTTCCACTGCATCTGCAACAACAGACCATCGCCGAGCGCATTATAGAACTTCAAGGTGTTGTGACCGAGGCGGAAAGAGTTGCTGCGGCTAACCAAGTAGCGGTGGCATCGGCGCAAAAAGTCTTAACGGTCCGTCAACAAGAGCGTAGTCAACGACAAAAGGCAGTGGACGAAGCCCGTCATCACCTAACACAGATACAGAATAAGTTGGCACAGAAGAAAAGTTTGCAGGAGCAGTTGCAGGAGCGATTGGATGGGCTGTATAAAGAACAGGCATCCATTGCTCAAACCCAAGTGGAGGCAGATGAAGCCGTCAACACTGCACAAATGACATTGCAAATGGCAGAGGATGCTCTTAATACTGGGGAAGCAGAGAGTCAAACAGTACAGTCGTCACTCAATGCGCTTGACGCCGAACTGACGCAAACACGTCAACAATTGACCGAAGCCGAACGTCAACGCCAGCAGGCCGACCGTATCTGTGATCAGCTACAAACACGTTATGATCTGCTCAATCGACTGCGCACCGAGGGAGCAGGCTATGCCAGCGGGGTACGCACTGTCTTGCAAGCGCATACCCAAGGCAAGCTACAGGGTGTGATTGGTACAGTGGCCTCGTTGGTGGCAGTTCCTGCGCATCTGGAGAAGGCCATCGAGACTGCGCTAGGCGGGGCATTTCAGAATGTCGTCACTGATACATGGGATGATGCCCGTGCCGCCATTGACTACCTCAAACAGTCGGGGAGAGGTCGTGCCACCTTTCTGCCACTCAACCGACTCAATGTGTTGCCGCTAATCGATGCCCCCCAGATGAGCGGTATTCTTGGCAATGCCGCCGATTTGGTTGACTACGATGAGGATGTCGAAGATGTGGTGGATCAGCTACTGGGGCGTGTCTGGGTAGCGGAATCGCTCTCCGCCGCACGACAGGCACTCGACCATCGTGGCAACCGTGTGCGACCAACGGTCGTCACGATTGGTGGGGAGATTGTGCGTCCGGGTGGTGCGGTGACAGGCGGTCGTGATGGCAACAGGCGTGATGATTCGGTGTTGGCGCGTGAACGTGAGTTTCGAGAGTTACCTGCACAAATACAAGCGGCCAATCAGCAACGTCAGCAGGCTGTGACACGTTGTACAGACCTTCATGCCCAAACCGAACAGCATCAACGCCAAATCACGCTCCTGCAACAACAGCAGAAAGCGTTGGCACACAGAGAACGTCAACTTCGTCAACAGGTGGAGGATGCGCGCCGTCAACTGGATCGCGCAGAGCAGTCTGCACAGTGGCAGCAGACACGAGCGGGTCAGATGTCAGCAGAAATTCAAGGGTTGGTCGAGCGGCAAGCAGCCACATCTGCCGAGGTGACAGCAAGCGAGACAATATTGGATGAGGCGCAACAGGCGTTGGTCGATGCTGAAACCGCCTTAAACGAGGTCCATATTGATGAACTGTTGCAGGAAATTGCCGATTTACGGGCGGGAGCGGCAGAGGCACAAGGCCATCTAAACAGCCAACGCGGTTTGTATGATGGTCAACAACGTGAAGCCAAACGTGTGGCACAGCAGATTGAGGATAAAACGGCGCGTGTTGAGCAGCTAGGGCAAGAGCGGGTTACGCTACAGGAGCAGGTGGATGCGCAAAGCCGTGAAGAGACACAGCTAAGTCAACAGTTGGCCGTGTTGCGCCATGAGATTGAACCTGTGGAGGAACAGGTGACAACGCTGGCAAAGCAGCAGGCCACGTTGGAAGAGCAGGAACGTACCGAGCAAAAGCTGTTGCGGCGTGATGAGCAGGCATGGAACAATGCACAGTTGCAATTACAGCGGGCGCAGGATGTACGCAGCCAACTGGAACATGACATTGAAAACGACTTTGGCTTGATGGTGCTGGAGGTCAGTGAGACAGTGCCGCCAAGCGCACCAGAGGACGAGTCAACTGAACAGTCAACGGATGCCGCATTTGAAAATGCAGAAGAACTTGAGTCCTCATCCCCCAACTTATCGCTTGAATCGCTGATTGCATCTCTCCAGACACCCGATACAATTCCAGAAACACTAGAAGCAGACATCCGCCGAACACGCAACAAGTTCAACCGCGTTAGTAGCGTCAACCCAGATGCGCTGCACGAATATGAAGAGGCCACAAATCGACATGAGTTTCTCATCACCCAATCAGAGGATTTGGAACAGGGTGCTGCTGAGTTGCGCAAAATCATCCATGAACTCGACCAGTTGATGGAGAAAGAATTTGACCGCACCTTCAAGGCAGTGGCCGAGCAATTTATCCTCTTTTTCCAACGGCTCTTTAACGGCGGCACAGCCAAATTGATGCTGACCGACCCCAACAACTTGACCCAAACAGGCATTGACATCGTTGCCCGTCCGCCTGGCAAACGGCCCCAGAGTCTGGCCCTGCTCTCCGGCGGCGAACGCACCCTTTCCGCCTGCGCTCTGATTTTTGCCATCCTACGCGTCAGCCCTACACCATTTTGTGTGTTTGATGAAGTGGATGCTGCCCTCGACGAGGCCAACATCGACCGCTTTCGCGAAACGCTGGAAACTTTGAGCGACGACACCCAGTTTATCCTCGTCACCCACAACCGTCGCACCCTCGAAGGCACGGACATGATCTACGGCATCACCATGAGCGACGACGGCATCAGCCAGATGATCAGTTTACAGCTAGATGGTGATAAAATAGTCAATCGGAGTGCAGCGGCACAGAGTAATACCGATAAACAATTGCAAGCGGTCGCTGAGGTTGTGCAGATGTGAATTAGATAGCGAACATCAGTACATTGACAATTTGTCAAAAACGCATATAATTGACATCATCATGATGAGCAACAAACAAGTATTCGATGAAAACATACCTTGGCATCCCCTATTTAGCCGCTGGATTAAAGGCGTATTGACTCCTGCGGATGTGACAGTCAGCGACGAACTCAAAGCGATCAGTATGCCACCCCGTATCGATGCCATCTTGCAGCGTGACGGCACAAGATGGACAAAAGCACAACGTGCGCTCTTACCCGATGGTATACGAGATCGCCATACAAAGCATCACTTGCTCGAATTCAAAATCACAGAAAATGTGACTTTTGGGGGAATTGAGCAAGCTGTAAATTATGATTATCTGTATCGTAAGAGTCAGACGTTAAAATATGGTGAGTTGCAGACGTATATTATCAGCTCAACAACCCCTCACAAAAGCCGTTTACAAGATTGGGGTTATAGCCAAAGTAGACATTCGGGTGTTTATATGAGTTCACAGCCTTTTTTCAACCGCGTCATCATTATTTCGCTTAATCAACTTAAAGAGACGCCGTACAACCAGTACTTTCGTCTATTTGCCAGTCGGAAAAAAGTACGTGAATCTGCATTGCATTACCTCATGCAAACATATACAACGTTGGCATATCAAACTGGTATTGACCCTTCAATAAAAGCCAAGCTAAGTGTGTTGTATCTATTGTATACTATTGATAAAATGGGGGAAAAGGGTTTGATGACGGTTGATGAAGCGATGGAACTTGGATGGTGGGCATATCGAAAGAGCGTTATTGGAATATTTAAACCTGAAGATGTCATGCCTTTATTTAGGCCAGAAGAACGACTTGCCGGATTAGCACCCACAGATCGGCTTGCGGGCTTACAGTTGGAAGACATGATTATTTTACAACAGGAAATTGACCGTTTCCTTGCTATAAGTAGCATGAAAGAGCAAAATACTTGATTATACAGAATAAAATATATGTTAAATAGCGGAGTAAGCAACCTCTATTGCACGCAGTCGCCCGAAAAAGCACCCACCGAATGAATTCGGTGTCTGTTATGACAAGTACGCTGAAGCGCACTACTCGTGTAGCCTGGCTTCAGCAGGCTTCGCTTATCAGCGTGGGATTTTGGGCACCCTCTGGGTACCATGAACTTTTTCGGCTCTACCAGAGGTGGATTCTACTGCGTGTAATCTCTATTGCGGGTTATACACGAGAAATCCGACATTAGAGATTGTCTACTCCACAGATGATTATTTCTGTAGATTCAGATAATGAAGTGCGACAATGGATTTAGGCTTGAAACGGATTTTTCTAATATTTAGAAATTAAAATCCGTTCCCTACCTAAATCTGCTGTAGTATGTTTCTTATATTGAAAAATAAGGACCAAAACAGTATGATCGACACAAAATTTAAACTTCCCACACCCGTGACCATTACCAACATTGAAGAGGACAACTACCGTACCAAAACCTTTACGTTGCGCGCCACGTTAGAAGATGCCACACCCGGCCAGTTTGTCATGGCGTGGTTGCCCGGTTTTGATGAAAAACCCTTTTCGCTGGTCAACAACGATCCAGTGACACTGATGGTGACAAATGTCGGTCCTTTTAGCGAGTTGATACACGAAAAGCAAATCGGGGATCAGGTCTGGCTGCGTGGCCCTTATGGCCATGGGTTTAAGCATGACTATGGTGCAGATCACGCCATTTTGGTTGGTGGTGGGTATGGTGTTGCACCCCTGCTGTGGTTGGCGCGTATCGCAAGCATGAAATATCTCGAATATGGCCCCATGGTGATTGGCGCACGTACAGGGGATGACATTCTCTATGCCAACCATTTCCGAGCGTTGGGGCAACAGGGCTATTTCCCGACACCAATTGCGTCAGCAAATGGTTCTGAACCCATTGACCTCGATCAGTTTGTGTCAACCAGTACTGGTGTCGTTCCGCTCTATATTGTCACCGAAGATGGCTCATTGGGCTTCCGTGGACAGGTGACGGATGTTGTACGCGCCCTCTTGGAGAAATATAACGTCGGCGATCATCGCAATATCTGGCGTACCAAAATAGAGCGTATCTATGGCTGTGGTCCAGATGGGATGCTACACGCACTCAAGGCTATCGGCGAAGAGTATAATGTGGTTTGCGAGCTGAGTTGGGAGGCGTACATGCGATGTGGCATCGGCATCTGTGGCTCCTGTGAACATGAAGGCAAGCTACTCTGCATTGATGGACCTGTCCTCAGTACGGCAAAACCGCGTAAAAGCCGATGGGATGATGACGACTTTTGGTAAAAATCGTAGGGGTTTGATAGGTCAACCTCCTACTCGCCACGATTTATTAAGTTGGGTACCTTAGAAAGAACAAACAACCATGCAAGATCAACAACAAACAGCAATCGACCTCATTCATGGCCTTGTCGCCATTCCATCCGTCTCCTATCATGAACAAGATGCCAGCGCATGGCTTGTCGAGCAGATGCAGGCGTTGGGCTATGAGCGCGCCTTTGTCGATGAGGCAGGCAATGCTGTTGGTGAGATGGGCGCATCAGATGCGTCGAAAACCATCCTCCTACTCGGTCACATTGATACGGTTCCCGGAGATATCCCTGTGCGTATTGTGTCTAGTGAAGAGGGGCCTATCCTCTATGGTCGTGGCAGTGTTGATGCCAAAGGACCACTCGCAACATTTACAGCAGCCGTCGGGCGCGTGGGTGCAGCGTGGGCGCACGAGAACGATGTACGCCTCGTTGTTGTGGGAGCCGTTGAAGAGGAAGCCGCCACAAGCAAGGGCGCACGTTTCATCCGCGACCGCTTTAACGGTGAAGATGAACCCATCCCCAACGCCTGCATTATCGGTGAACCCAGCACTTGGCATCGTGTCACACGCGGGTACAAGGGGCGTGTGCTAGTTGAAATGAACGTCAGCCAACCAATGGCACATACCGCAGGACCCGATGCGGGGGTGGGGACATTTGCCGTTGAGCTATGGAACTGGGTCACAGCCTTTGCCGACGAGTTCAATGCACAGCCTGTGAGTGATACCCCTGATGCTGAACCCAAAGAACGCACCGACATGTTTGATCAGATATTGCCTAGTCTGCGCGAAATTAATACATGGACCGACAGGACCATGCATGATCATGTTCGCACCAAGATTGGCATCCGTGTCCCCTTGGGTTTTGACTATAAACTATTCGTCATTGATGTGCTGCGTTGGGCGCGGGATCAAGTAGGCAACGGCCATTGGGAATTTGCCACTGATGAGCAACCCGATACAGAAAGACCATCCTTTGCAGAAGGCCCATACATCATCCTCTACTTTCATGGCTATGAACCAGCATGGCGTAGCGACCGCAACAACGCCTTGATCCGCAGCTTCTCCCGTGCCATCCGCCAAACTGCCAAAGAAGTTGCCCCGGGGACACGTCCGGGCATCCGCGTGAAGAGCGGAACCAGTGATATGAACGTGGTTGGGCCTGCATGGAACTGCCCCATTGTCGCCTACGGTCCCGGTGACGCCGCGCTGGACCATACACCCAATGAACATATCTATTTGGATGAGTATGAACGAGCGGTGCAGGTGCTGGTGAAGGCACTAGAAAACGCGGTTGGCATGGTTTAAGCAGAACAGCTCATCCCTCTAACAGGGGAAGGTTCGGAGGAGGTTAACTATTCCTCAGAACCTGCCACAGATGTGTCCCAATACACCCCTAAATGATTCCCCACCGGACGCTCCCACATGGGGATACCGCGATGCATGGGCGAATTGAGTACCTTGGTCCGTCGCCCATCGTTGATAACCAACGTTGTAGACCCACCGCCATCCAGATTTAATGCTTCATATGCACCCAATTCTAGTGCAATCTCTGCTAGCTCCGCTAAGTACACACCTTCACTATAATTTTTCTGCCGTCCATCAATCAATATCATGAACAATGTATCTCGCGCCTCATTGACCGCTACAATTGTACGTGGGTGAAGTCGATTTGTTCGATTTGCAACCTGTGAGACACCATCGCTGACAAGGATATTGTTTCCAGCAATTGCTTGTGTTGTCCCTGATGGACACTGTAGTGGTTGGATTTGTGTATTGATGCCATCCAGACAAAGGACGGGCTGATTGGGCGCGGCCTCAGAGTAGATGTCACCGTTGGAGATGGACTGCCCCAATATATTCAGCGGGTCGCCCATCTTGGGATAATAATCAAAGAGAAAGTATCCAACAAGAAATGGTTCAAAAAAGCTACCGTTGATTGCCAGTTGCACCCCAAACTCATCGGTAAATTGTGATGTTGTGCGCGCAGGCAACTCCATTTCGTTGTCTGGATCGCCCGGTGTGACCAAGAAACGCAGGTCAGGATTGCGTAGATCAATTTCAACGATGTGAACCATCAATGGGCGTGGCGTGTGCCGCACTTCACGGGTGTAGTGGACCCCTTGCGCTAAGGTTGCGGCATAATTCTGTTGGCGAGGACGGTGTGATAGGATGAAGATCATGGCGATGATGGCAAAGCTTGTGAGAATGGTCATGATGAGATGGGTGCGTGGTGTTGATGGCATTATCGTTGATTGGTCGGGTTGGCTGTTAATGGATGTATGGATGACATAGGAGCCAGCAAGCAGGTCATGCAGCCCTTGCCGCGTGGTGCGGTTGAAGACCAGCCCATAAAACAAGGCCAGCGCACTGCCCATAACGATAATCATAAACAGAATTGTGGTGACGGGATTTTGCAGAATGGGAATGGCCCACTCGTTGACCATGAAAATGAGTGCCAGCATCACTGCTCGCAGCAGTGAACGGCTCATGTTGAGATAGGCAGTTTGTTTGCTGACCACAACGATTCGCATTAGCCGTTTGCCGACCGTTTGCCCTTGACCCATCTGCGAGTTGAAATAGCCTGAATAGGCAATGATGATGAGATAGGCGATGATGCGTGACCAGTAGCTGAGTGAAAGTCCGAATGCTTGTCGGGTGAGATTCAGGGTGAACAAAAGCAATGCAATGATTGCACCATCGATGAGAAAGGCGAGTAAACGACGCCAAAATCCAGCGATGTCGAGTGCTGTATTTAACGTTGCGTTTGTGTTGTCTTGATTCATTTGCATGATGTTCCCTTTTGGAAAGTGTTTTTGATTGAATCGGAAAGTCGAAACCAGTATCACAGATTGGTTATCTGTGACGCAGGTTGCCAACCTGCGATACTACCCTTTGCTCTTAAATAGGAAAGTCGAAACCAGTATCACAGATTGATTCTCTGTGACGCAGGTAGCCAACCTGCGATACTGTATCACAGATTGGTTATCTGTGACGCAG
>JBCCFC010000388.1:0-10387 GCA_039029935.1 Chloroflexota bacterium | reverse complement strand
TCAAGACCGAATTGTTACAGTATGGGCTGTTTGCCTATGAAGATATTATGAAGGAGGTAGCAGTCCTCAGTGCTGGACAGAAACGCAAATTACAGATTGCGCGGCTGATTGCTCAACAGGCCAATTTGTTGTTGCTGGATGAACCGACCAACCATATCAGTTTGGATGTATTGGAAGAGTTTGAGTCCGCATTACTGGCCTTTCCCGGGCCAGTGATTGCCATCTCGCATGACCGTAGATTCTTGGAGCGGTTTGCCAACGAGATTTGGGAGATTCGCGATGGCACATTGCGCCGTTATCTAGGCAGTTGGGAACGGTATCAAGAGGCGCAGATGGCTTGAGTTTTGCAAGACATCCGCCGTTTGATATGATACAACAATAGAAAACAGGAAGGATAGAAGGTCAGGAAGGACATCCTGCCAACAACAAGCCTTCCTAACCTTCCATCCTTCCTGTGATTTGTTAAATTTTTAGGAGGTACGCGATGTCTTATCCGTTTCCAGGTATGAACCCTTGGCTTGAAGATAGCCGCTTGTGGAAAGGTGTTCATACTCGTTTGCTGACCCGATTGGGCGATACACTGGCGGCGCAACTGGAGCCACGTTATTTTGTGGACGTTGAAAGCCACACCTATATTTCAACAGCATCGGATGCACCAGCCTCGATTCGCTACCCAGATATTACCATTTCTGACAGAGGCGACTTTCCTCCGCAGACAGGCTTATCAACTACAATTTTAGCCACACCGCTTGAAATTGAGTTGCCAGAGATTGATAGCACCGAGCAACGATTCCTTGAGATTAGATCGGTACAGACGGGCGAACTCATCACTGTGATTGAGTTGCTTTCTCATGCCAATAAACGTGCTGGGAATCAACGCGATAGCTATCTTGAAAAGCGAAAGTCGTATCTGAATGCTGATCTAAATTTTGTGGAGATTGACTTATTGCGTGCCAATAAACCAATGCCATATACTGAACAACTACAGCCGTCTACAACGCTAGCCATGCCAACATCATTGTTTGGGCAACGCCCCTCATCACACTACCGGCTATTCGTCCATCGTCGTGACCATCCAAGCAAGGCCTTTATCTATGCGTTCAATGTGCGAGACGCCGTCCCAATTTTTCCACTGCCTTTGCAAGAAGATGATGCTGAACCAGCAGTAGACTTAGGACGAATTTTAAGCGAGCTATATGACAATGCCCGCTATAAACTAATTGTTGACTACACACAGTCACCCAGCCCAGAGTTAAGTCAAGAAGATACAGCTTGGGCTGAGAAGTTGTTAAAAACCAAACAAGCAACAAATGGAGCAAGATAAAGCATGAGTACACTGCCATTTGGCCGTCATCGGACCAAAATTAATGCCAACCAATCCGTTTCCACTGAAACACAAGCACACATCGACGAACTTGATATGTCACGCGTCGGGTTGGGCCCCGGTGAACTGGCGCTCTCTGAATGGGCCGCATTGGGATTGGAATTACCCGACCTTGACGCCATCCGCGTCTATCGCCTAGCGCGTATCCGTGAGCAACTGCGTAAATTTGACTATGCAGGTATCGTTGTTGCTGATCCGCTGAACGTGCGCTATGCCACCGACAGCAGCAACATGCAGGTGTGGACCATGCACAATAATGTGCGCTATTGCTTTATTGCCACCGATGGGCCTGTTGTGTTGTTTGATTTCAAGAGTGTCGAGCATCTGAGCAAGAATCTGAGGTTGATTGATGAAGTACGCCCAGCCAAAATGTGGAATTATCTAATTGCGGGCGACCGTTCTGGGCAAATCGCGCATGATTGGGCGGTAGAGTTGGTTGACTTGGTACAGAAACATGGCGGTGGCAACACGCGGCTGGCAATAGACCGTGTGAACCCAGAAGGGCTGTGGGCATTGCAGGATTTGGGTGTCACCATTCACAACGGCGAAGAGGTCATGGAACTGGCACGGGCCATCAAAAGCGACGAAGAAATCAAGGCCATGCGCTGTACAGTGGCCGCATGTGAAGCATCGATTGCGGTCATGCACTCGAAACTGGAACCCGGCATCAGCGAGCAAGAACTATGGTCTTATCTTCATGCAGAGAACATCAAGCGTGGTGGTGAGTGGCTGGAAACCCGCCTGCTCTCCTCTGGACCACGCACCAATCCTTGGTATAAGGAATGCAGCAGCCGCATCATCGAAGAGGGTGACATCGTGGCCTTTGACACCGACCTCGTTGGGGCATATGGCATCTGTGTAGACATGTCGCGTACATGGGTCTGCGGCAACGTTCTCCCCACCAGCGAGCAACGAGAAGCTTATCAACTAGCCTATGATCAGATTATGCACAACATGCAACTCCCCAAAGTGGGGCTGACCTTCCGTGAAGTAGCCGAGCAAGCCAAGATTCTGCCGCCCGATTATCACCCCAACCGCTATACAATCATGTATCATGGCGTGGGGCTGTGTGACGAGTATCCATCGTTGGGCTATATTGATGATTGGCACGCCATTGGCACGGATGGCATGTTTGAGGCCAATATCGTGGTAAGCGTTGAGAGCTATGCGGGCAAGGTTGGTGGGCGTGAAGGTGTGAAACTGGAGGAGCAGATTTTGATTACCGAGCATGGGGTGGAGCCGTTGTCTTCGTATCGGTACGAGGCAGACCTGCTTGCATAGAACTCAAACAATGAGATACTCATAGGATATTAAGTATGGCAAGAAAAAAATCTCAACAACAGAAGAAGAAAGAAAAAGCACCAACCAAACCGCCTACGAAAGAGAGCAGTCGTGTTCAAAATCCACATGACAGCTTTTTTAGAAGAGTGTTTTCGGTTCTGGAACATGCACGTCAGCTAATCAAAGGGTTCCTACCATCCGAAATGGTGGCACAGATGCAGTTGAGTACACTCATCCAGTTGAAAGAAACCTATATGGATGAGAAGTTGCAACAGCACATGACCGATATGTTGTTTCGCGTATCGTTGCATATTGAACCGGATGAACCAGAGCAACAACCCAAGTCTGCCGAAATTTATTTACTGTTTGATCATAAGAGCCATCCAGAATCAACCATCATGGAGCAGTTTTTGCGCTACATGAACGAACGATGGCAATATGACCGTGAGAATGGGCTGAAACCGCGTGTGATTATCCCCATCGTTTTTTATCACGGGTCAGAGGGATGGCATGTGAAACGGCAATTTGCGGATACGTTTGAAGACATTGATCCAATGTACCACAAATTCATCCCCAGCTTTGAATATATCCTTATCAATATCGGCAAAACGTCGGACGATGATATCATGCAGTTGGTCAACGCTGGGGCTTTACAATCAGGGTTACTTGCACTAAAATACATCTTCAATCAAGGGCTGGAAAGCAAACTGATCCAAATCCTGAAACCACTCCAAAAGGCCAAATTGCCGATGGAAACATTGCGCCCCTGGCTAGAGGCAATGTTACGCTATCTGTCAGGAATAAAAAATCCAGTATCAGATGAAGCATTGGATCAGGCTGTGCGTACTGTGTTTGCAGAGGAGGCAGAGATTATGGACACGATTTTTGAACGTTTGGCAGAACGTAATCGTCGAGAAGGTATTGTCAGAGGACGTGAAGAAGGCATTGTCAGAGGACGTGCAGAAGGCATCTTAGAAGGGATTGAAATTGGTCGTCAAGAAGCAGAACGCCAATTTCAAGAAGAAATCGATCAAATCGTCGAACAAAAATTGGAGCGTGAACGGCAAGAAAATTTAAAAAAGCATCGCAAATCTATTGTGGGCGTTTTGAATCATATCTTGACGTTAAGTGAAAAAGACCAAGCGGAAGTGGAAGTCGAGCTTGAAAAGATTGATGATATGGATGCACTATATAGGTTAACCAATGCGGCATTGGATGCTTCAAGAAATGGGTTTGCTTATTTTATGAAAAAACTAATCCTTGAAAGTAGAATTGGCGAGTAGGTTTACCTCTCATAACTCCAATGATTCAAAAAGCTGGTCAAGTGACTGGCTTTTTTTGTATAGGCGGTTGGGAGAGGGAGAAAAAGATGACCAAGACATCTAAACTATCCGAATTAACCAAAGCGCAATTGCTTGAAGCCACCGACCTCAACGATAAAGGCATTGCTTCATACCCTTGGCTAGATGTCACAGATACCTCGATCACAGCCAAAGAGCAGGAATCCGTCGATACCATCCAGACGCGTCTGCAAGCAAGTGAAACAACGCTCATGAATGAGGCCACCATTTGGGGCAGAGGCATTTATCCACTCTTGCTCTTGGCCGAACGAGGACAGATCCAGGCATGGGCCGAGATTGCGCTTGTCGAGACGTTTACGGATGTCAAATTGACAGGCACAGCGGATGGCGTTTTGGCACGTGTCATTGGCGGTATTGTGTTGACACCCTACTTGGTGACATTTGAGGCCAAACGTGCCGTGGAAGCCAAGAATCTACGCGCTCAATTTTTTGGACAATTGCTGGTAGCGGCCAAGCTCAACTGGTTGACACGCATAGCTATCAATGACGATGTACCACAGGAAATTTTTGGCTGTTACACGATTGGCGATGTATGGACCTTCGCCCGCGCGACTGTTGCAGGGTTGGATGGAGCTACTGGTCAAAAGCCGTTGATGACGGTTGAGACTTCACGCGAGTATATTGAACGCTTGGAAGCAAAGACGATTTTGAAAATATTGAAGAGTATTATTGCTCGATACGAACCATAAGGGGTTCACCAATGCCAGAACAACCACGTTATCACATCCCTGCCGACCGCCACCGTGTCGAAGACGAGATCAAACGCAGCCGTTTCATCACCACCGTTGCCTACACGCCGACACCAGAAGCTGCCCGCGAATTCCTTGCTGAGATGCGCGCTGAGTTTAGCAACGCCAGCCATAACTGCTGGGCCTATGTCATCGGTCCACCGGGCAGCACGGGACAAGTGGGGATGAGCGATGATGGCGAGCCTCATGGCACAGCAGGACGACCCATGCTCACGGTGCTGCTCCATAGCGATGTCGGCGATATCACCGCCGTTGTCACGCGCTACTTTGGCGGCACATTGCTGGGCAAGGGTGGGCTGGTCAAGGCATATACAGGGGGTGTCAAGCTGGCATTGGAAAGCCTGCCTGTGATTGAGCGTGTCCCCAAAGTAGATGTTCTGGTGGTGGTAAGCTATTCGACGGTGACGCCATTGCAACGGGTGTGGGATGACTATGAGATTGAAGTGCAGGATGAGGAATATGCGGCGGATGTGACCTATACATTGACCTTGCCGGAGAGCCAGTTGCCGCCTTTTGAAGCGATGTTGACGGAATTGACGAATGGACAGGCCATGTTAGAAGTGATCGAAGGATGAGTTTGTGGTATAATTGCAAGCGAACGTTTGAGCTTGCTTTGAAGATGAGGTGAGGGGGATATTATGTTTGAATTTGATCTGAGCCAGTTTGAAACTGAGCGTTTTTTTAATACTGCCGGGCCTATTAAAAAAGATTTACATTACTATTCGCCACCACTTGAACGATTCAATCTACGCGAAATTGTAGGATTGATTCAGCAACAAAAATATTTTATCCTTCATGCACCGCGTCAGGTAGGCAAAACGACATTTATGATGGCGTTGATGGAATTCCTGAACCAGAGTGGTCGCTATCAGGCGTTATACGTCAATGTCGAAACCGCACAGTCTGCACGTGAAGATGTCGATTCAGCCATGCATGCAATCTTGGGTGCATTTGCCAGAGAAGAAATGCTCTACCTCGAAGATACATTTATTCAGGATAATTGGCAGTCAATTTCAAAAAATCAAAAAGGGCAGAATGCGCTTAATCAGTTGTTGACAACTTGGTCACAAGCTAGCCCCAAACCCATTGTTCTGATGTTGGATGAAGTAGATGCCTTAATCGGCGATACGCTGATTTCGTTGTTACGTCAACTACGTGCGGGCTATGCCAGCCGCCCACATGGATTCCCGCACAGCATTATTCTCTGTGGTATCCGGGATGTGCGCGACTATCGTATTCATTCCAGTCGTGAAAAGACAATCATCACGGGTGGCAGCGCGTTTAACATCAAGGCTAAATCATTGCGGATGGGCGATTTTACAAAAGAGGAAATGGTTACTCTCTATAAGCAACATACAGAGGCGACAGGTCAGTCCTTTACACCGGATGCACTTGAATTATTATGGTTTTTAACACAGGGACAGCCTTGGATTGTCAATGCAATGGGATATGAACTGACCTATGAAATGGATGAGAATCGAGATCGTTCCGTCACTCTCACAGCGAATATGGTCAACGTTGCCAAGGAGCGACTTATTCAACGACGCGACACGCACTTAGACCAGCTAACCGATAAACTTAAGGAACAACGGGTCAAAGACGTAATCGAACCAATCTTATCGGGTGAGGGTGATATTGACTTGGTTGACAATGATAATATCGCCTACGTGCGAGATTTGGGACTTATCCGTCGCTTTGGCAAACGACTTCAAATCGCCAACCCCATTTATAGCGAAATCATTCCTCGCGAACTGAACTACAGCACACAATTCAAAATCACGCACGAAACCGAGTGGTATGTCGATGATGATGGACGCCTCAACATGCTCAAGTTGCTAAAAGCCTTCCAGCAATTTTTCCGACGCTATTCTGAATCATGGGTAGAGCGATTTGATTACAAAGAAGCCGGACCACAACTCCTGATGCAGGCATTTTTACAGCGCATTGTCAACGGTGGCGGACGTATTGAGCGCGAGTATGGCTTTGGACGCCAGCGGACCGATCTGTATGTACATTGGCCGATCCAGCCACAGAATGATCCGCCCATCGAGTCTGTTCAGTGGGACTATCACACTCTGTCTGATGTGCAGACCATTGTGATTGAACTCAAAATTCGCTATGGAGATTTGGAGGAAATTATCAAAGAGGGGCTGGAACAGACGCATGGGTATATGGATAAAAGTGAGGCTCAAGAGGGACATCTGCTCATCTTTGATCGCAGTGTTCAAAAACGATCATGGGATGATAAAATTTTCGTCCGTACAGAAAAATATGAAGGCAAAACCATCATGGTTTGGGGAATGTAACTAATTTAGGAGAAACATCAATGAAAATTATCAAAATGACTGAGGGGCAACCCTTTGACATGGGCAAAGGCGACACACGCAACGTGATTGGCGTCCACACCGGAGCCAAGCACATGACCTTTAACTATGCCAAGTTTGAGCCTGGGCAGGCATTTAAGCAGCACATCCACCCACACTCAGAGGATACCATTCTGGTGTTGGAGGGTGATGGCGTCATCAAGCTGGATGATGAAGAGTATCCGATTGAGGCTGGAGATGTAATCCATGTCTCTGCGGGTGAATATCATGGCACAGTGGCGGGACCCAATGGCATGGTTGCAGTGTCGTGCCAAGCACCCATCGACAAGGCGTTGTTTGCGGGCGGCACACAGCCCGGTGAGGCAGAAGGTGAGCGCATTGATGTCACCGCGCCAGAGAATCAACGCATCAGTGACTATCTGCTGACACGCACACGCACCGTGCGCAAACGGCTCGACTTCTCGCGTCCAATCGAGGATGAGATTATCGCCAAATGTCTGGAAATTGCCATGCAAGCACCGACCGCGTCCAATAGCCAAGGCTGGCACTTTGTGGTTATCACCGATGATGAGAAGAAGGCGGCAATTGCCGAATACTATCGCAAGTCGTTTATGGCCTATCGTGGCACACGCGAGGAACCGATGAATGAGCCAACGGGTGAGGGCGATTATGCCGACCAGATGCGTCGGGTTGTCGATTCATCGCGCTATCTTGCCGAGAACATTCATCGAGTTCCTGTCATGGTCATTCCCTGCATCGAAGGGCGTGTCGAGGACCAAGGCCAAGCGGCCCAAGCCAGCCGTTATGGGTCGATTCTACCCGCTGCGTGGTCGCTGATGATGGCATTGCGCTCTCGGGGCATCGGGGCGGCATGGACGACATTGCATTTGCGCTATGAAAAGGAAGTGGGCGAGATTTTGGGTATTCCGGATACAATGACGCAGGCGGTGTTATTGCCAGTGGCCTATTACAAGGGCGATGACTTTAAGCCTGCCAAACGATTAGCACCACGTGAGCGTATTTATTGGAACGGATGGGAGGGATAAAAAAGCATTCAGCTACTCAGCCGCCAGCTTTCAGCCAGAATCGGACCTTGCCCCTTCGTTGATTTTATACTTTTCTACGCAATAAAAGAGAGCCGCTACAATCACCTGTAGCGACTCTCTTTTCAGTCATCGTCATCATCCATCATTGTCAGGTCGGGCTGCGTAATATGTATCAAATGTTTCCAGAAAATGAGTTAATTCGATATCAAATGAACCATTACCGTCATTTTTCGGTCCTGCTATCAATTTCTTATTGCGGCTATACGTATTATTGTTTTGTTTTTGATAGGAGGCTGCTAAACGTCCAAACGGGTTTCTCAATTTTATATATTTAACATTGCGACTTGTTTTTGTGCCGACAACTGTGTAGGCATGTTCGGATACAATTCCACGATGCATTTCGATTTCTTCATCATTGTCATCAGTCCCAAAATTCCTCGACCCCGCCGTGATATATTGCCCTGCTTCTAGACGGCGATTAATTTCATCGAATATATCGTTATGATCCTTTGCATAAATCCCTGAACCGCTATAGCCGCTGTATATATTGTTACGACTGAAATGCCGCATGACTTTCGGGATTAAATCACGAATGTTTTCATGACGATTTAAGTATTGATAAAGTGCATCTAAATTATTGACTGAAATGATACGCCCCTTAATAAAGTCCATCCATCTATCTACTTTGGCTTGCTCATTTTCACCAAATATATCTTTGGCCAATTTACGCTTTTTTGCAACCTCTGTTTTATACTCCACTTTTGCACGAGCATCTTTACTACTATCGTCGGGCTTGTGAACCGTTAACCAAGGCAGTTTACTTTCATCTGCGCTGACCATCACATGTAGATTGACCGTGCTGCTATTTACATCTATATTTAACAAGTCCTTATATACATCATCTGGTGTTCCCCCTTCTAAGTTTGCATAAGAAGACCCTTTAAATACTGCATATGCTTTCTCCAAGAGCATCATCCATAATGCTCCGTGCGCATAAGGTTCATTATACGTCGTGTGCGTCATCTCGGTCTCATAGCTAGCTCGCTCATTGGCTTGGGTAAAAATCGGAACATCTTTGCTGACGACAATAGAGAGTGGATCACCATTGTGATAAAATCGAACAGATACGCGGTCACCGTGATCTGTCATCATATTCTTGATGATACTCTTATCTTTTTCCACAATATTGGCAACCACAGAAACAAAGTAACAATCTCCAAGCAATCCTTGCTTAACCTCGCTCAGTTTTGGGGAACCCATTTTAAAGAGCTTTTGATTATCAGGAGCGGCATACTCTGTGTCTATCTTGGCATCTTGCACTTTTTGAAATTCATGAATAGCCGGATTGTTACTTGAATCTGGCCGGACAAATTTTGGCTCAGTGTATCCCTCCCGAACGGTGCTGGTCAATTCATCTATAACCTGAACATACCGCTGTGTTTGGTCTCTTTTGTCTAAATCTACGGTGATAACAGTGTTATGCTGTAGCTGCCAGTGTTCATCCCGATTGACCTGCAACGCATCGTTATCGCCAGTATGACCGTACACTTTGACTTGACGATTGCCACCTTTTGGATGTCTTATTTTTCCATCTACGGGTATTCTTTGGATAATTGTGCGTCGATGGTCTTGGGTGTCATTTTTTTGTTTACGTTGAATGACGGAATCCAGTGTTTTACGATGAACCTGAACTGAGTTGGTTGACTCATGGTTGTCCAAACGCCCTCGCCATTGCTCCATAGGGCGGCGCCCTGTATGCGTGGATGTTCGTTGCACTTTCATCAGCGAAAGCGGTGGCACGGTACTACCATTCGGTTGTGGATGAGTTGTGGTTATGTTGGATGTGCCAGTGGATAATATACCTGTTGATGATGAACCGCCTGTCTGCTCAGGCCGAGACCTTTGATGTGAACGTGTTAGCATCGAAGAATGTGTGCGTTGTAAAAACTCACTTGGTTGTCTCGATACAAACTGGCTGGGTTGACGTGACAACCCCAATTCACCATTGATTGTCTCTGTTTCTGGCTGGCTCAATTGGGCTTGGCGATGAATTTTGGACTCGCGTCGTTTGCCTTGTTTCGCACCATCGTCTGAGCCTGTACTGGTTTTCATCTATCTATACCTCTGATAAGTATTCAACTTTTTGTTAAATGTGTGTGTTGATGTAATTATATAGAGTGAAAAGCAGATAGTCAATATAGAGTGCGCAAAGTATAAAATATACACACTTGGTTACAAAAAC
>JBCCFC010000387.1:0-10403 GCA_039029935.1 Chloroflexota bacterium | reverse complement strand
TAGAGAGATAGATACAGGTCGTTACTGGTATCTCGATAATTTCCACAAAGACGAGTACGAAGTCTTTAACACCCAGCGGCAACATATTGGTGTCGCTGATTTAGATGGCGAAATAGACTATTCAAAACGAAAGGCAGGTCGAACTTTTGACTACTAATTATAGTTCACTTGACGGCAAAGTCGCTGTCATCACGGGCAGCACACAAGGGTTGGGCGAAGCAACAGCACGTCTCTTTGCCGAGCGCGGTGCTGCGGGCATCATCGTCACAGGACGTAATGCCGAACGAGGAAATGCAGTAGCGGCAGACCTCAGTGCTGGAGGCTGCCCTGCGCACTTTGTTCAGGCGGACCTGAGCGATGCCGATGCGTGTCGTACCATCGTTGCGGCAGCGGACCAACATTTTGGGAAAGTGCATGTACTGGTGAATGCGGGTGCGCTCACCGTGCGTGGCAATATTTGGAACACAGAACCGGACCTCTTTGATTTGATGATGGCGACCAATGCACGTGCGCCATTGATTCTGATGCAGGATGCATGTAAACTTATGCAGCGCGAGGGCAATGGTGGCTCTATCATCAACATTTCCAGTGTGGCATCGTTTGGCAGCGAGCAGTTTTTGTTACCCTATGCAGCGTCTAAAGGGGCACTCAATGTTATGACCAAAAACATCGCCTATGCGGTTATGCGGTATGGCATTCGTGTCAATGCATTGGCAATCGGCTGGATGGACACACCTGGCGAAGATGTGATCCAAAAGCGGTTTCATGGCAATAACGAGAACTGGCTGGCCGAGGCAGAGGCGAGGCTACCCTTTGGTCGGTTGCTTAAGGCTGATGAGGTGGCGCGGGCAATCGCGTTTCTGGCGTCAGATGAATCGGGCATGATGACCGGAGCCGTCGTTGACTTTGACCAGTCCGTACGAGATGGGGGACCTGTGTCTGCTCCACCACCACTGGATGATCCCTATTGGCAAGCAGGGATGGAAGGGTGATAATGGAAACTTTGAATATTGGCGTCATCGGTACGGGCGGTATGGGTGGCCGACACGTCAATAATATCAGCAACGAAGTCGCTGCGGCCAACGTGGTCGCCATCATGGATGTAGACGAAGCCCGTCTGCAAGAACTTTCCACAGACTATGGAATTCGCCATGCCTTCACCGACGCCCAGGCATTGATTAACCATCCAGATGTTGAAGCCGTCATCATTGCCTCGCCTGACCGTTTTCACGCGGACCAAGCACACGCTTGTATTGCGGCAGGGAAACCCGTCCTCTGTGAAAAGCCACTGGCGACCAGTGCAGCTGAGGCCAAAAAGGTGATTGACGCCGAGGTTGCACACGGAACACGGTTGGCACAACTTGGCTTTATGAGTGAGTATGATCCCGCACATGTCCGCGTCAAACAGGTTGCTGACAGTGGTGAGTTAGGGCGGTCACTTGTGTTCCGAGGCGTTCACATCAACCCAACCAAGGATGAACTTCGCACCATTGAAGATGTCATCACTAATTCTGCCATCCACGACATCCACTCTGCGCGCTGGATGATGGGCGATGATGTTACGCGTGCATATGCCAGCTACATTCCTGGTGACGCTGAACATCCACTGACCGCTCGTTTTGTTGCCATCCAACTCACCTTTGGCAACGGTGGTCTCGGCACAATCGAATGCAACTCGGAGTCGGGGTATGGCTATGAAGTAGATGTCAAAATCACAGGCGAAACAGGGTCGGTCGAGACCAATCCGCGCCAAAGTGCAGTCATTCATCATGGCAATGCGCGTCGGCAATGGGTGGAAGCGGACTGGCTCCAGCGCTTTGAAGTTGCCTATATCGATGAGGTGCGGGCATGGGTACAGTCGGTTCTTGACGGGAAACCCACTGGGCCTAGTGCGTGGGATGGTTATGCAGCAATGGTCGTTGCGGATGCCTGTGTTGAATCGGCAAAGAGTGGGCAGGCAGTAGCTATCGTTCTGCCTCAACAACCCAATATATATCAAAGATAAACGTGCTAAGAGAACTAAAAATGGCGTAGGCCGTTAATGTTGGGAGATTGGCACAGGGCGCATGGGCAGACCCCATACACACAATACTAAAAATGGGTCTTGTTCTTGAAAACAAGACCCATTCAGTAGAATCAATTTTCTAACCAACACTATAACTGGCTCATTGATGACCGATTACCAAGTACCAAGTAATCAATTCACGATCCATATCGGAAACTACGCACCCCAATCACAAACAGCACCACCGTCGCTGCCAGCAACACACCAATCTCTGGCAAAATATCTGCCAGCCCACCACCAAACCACATGACATCCTGAAAGGCATACATGGCCCAAGAAACGGGTGAAAGGTAGCCAATCGTGCGCATAAAGTCTGGCACAATCTCTAGCGGCCACCATGCGCCACCAAGCGGGGCCAATGACAGCGATAAGAGGCGGGTGATGCCACCAGCTTGCTCGACGCTTTTCATCAGCGGTGCAATCGCAAAGGTCAGCGCGGTGGTGCAAAGAACAAAGGCAAGCATGATGGGTAGGAGCAGCAGTGGGCTGTCACCAAGATTTAGCCCGACCGCGAGACCCACGCCAAAGACGATGAAGTACTGGATCATGCCCAGAATGATGTAGGTGAGAATTTTACCGCTGAGGATGTAGGCACGGGATAATGGTAGTGCGGCCAACCGTTGGAGGGTCCATTGGTTACGCTCGCGTAGTAATGCCGCTGTCCCCGCCAGCACGGTAAACATCACAAACATTGTCCCCATGCCTGGCACAGATTGCCCTAGCCCATCTGTTGGGTCGGCCTCTTCGACACCTTCCGATGTCACATACTGCACGGCATCGGGTCGCTGTTCGAGCAGCGTAGAGGATTCCACAAAAATATCATCAACAAACTGTTCACGGAAGCCATCAATAAACATGCCCAGCCCGGTCTGCATACCGACATTTTCAAGCATGGCATTGGTAACACCTGCGGTCAGCCCCGCGCTGTTGATCTTCTGTAAGACTGTGCTGACTGTCTGTAGCACAGGGTGTGGCACACCTGGGTCGTTCATGGCATAAAACTGAATGGTGGCATCGCCTGCCCCTGTCACGGCGTCTGCATAGCCAGCGGGAATCACAATCAAGGCGTCGGTTGTTTCTTCCTTGGCGCGCTCTTGTGCCCGTTCAAGGTCGAGTGGTTCATCCCCCAAGCGACAAAAGTCCTCTTCATCAGTAATGGTATCGTTATCTATTGGACAGAGGACCAGCGTTGTGTTGGCTGCTCGCAGCTCATCCATAAACAGAGCTGACTGTGCTGTGCCATCCTCATCAAGTACGTCGATGCGCACATACGTTGGGCCACTATCACCACTCCCAAAGGCAAACCCCAACACGAGCGTAAAGGCCAATGGTAGGACAATGAGGCCAAAAAGATTGCCACGATCTGCAAAGAAGATTCGCAAATCATTGAGCGTAATTGTCATTATCGAATTCATGATTTTTACTCCTTCTCCGCTAACCAAAGTTTGAGGCAAGACCTTCGGGCCGTGACAACAATATGCGATGCATATCGTTACCTCCCGAAGGTCAAACCCCAAATGTTGGGAAGCGAACTCTTCTTCTATTTACAGATCAAGCCGTCGTTTAAAGAGCAATGCCCCAATTGCAAAGACAACGAGGCCACCGCCCAACAACACAAGCAAAGCCAACCCAATATCATTTTCGTTGCCAGCCAGCTTGCGTAGTGCTTCCACACCCCACCAAATGGGTGAGAATGAGGCGACTTCGGGTGGCAGACGGAAGCCAAATGATCCGCCCAACGCGCCTAATGTTGATGCGATCATGGGGCCAAAGAACTGGACCTGCTCCGTGGTCTTGGCAAGCCCGACCAGCAGTACACCGAGCCCAGAAACAAAGATGCTGATGGCGATGATGACAAGGAGGAGTCCGATCACGTTGTTGCCCCAGATAAAGAGCGGGGTCCCCTCAACAAGGCTGGCGATGATGGTGAAGGAGAGGAAGAGAATTGTCAGTTGGGCAGCGACTACGGCCACATTGCCGAGCAGTTTGCCCAGCAGGATGTACGCACGCGGGGTTGGCGAGACCACCATGCGCTGGAGCGTCCAATGTTGGCGTTCCTCATAGATGGAGTTTAGGCCAAAGATGCCAGTGAACATAGCAAAGAAGATGGCCTGTGCTGACCCCAAGATGATGAGGATAAAGGCAAAATTACTCTGCGTTTGTACCTCGGTCAGCGGCTCTTGCTTGACGTTGATATTGCCAGCACCTGGCACAAGCAGACAGCCCAGTGGTTCAATCGCCGATGTGTCCAACCCTTGTAGGAGCGTTGTCAGCGCAGAGGGGTCCAATGTACTCAGGTCTAAACTGTTTAGGTCCAGATTATCCAGCGAATCTAAGCTGAGTTGGGCAACAAGTGTGTTGGCCCCCGTGTTAAGCAATGCTTCAAAGGCGATACTCAGACGCGTAAATTGATTGACAATCCCCTCGGTTACGGCCTGGACAATGCTTGCTGAGATGGGATTGCCCTCGTTACCATAGACCTCGACCACGCCCGTGCCTGATTCTGGTTCGCCAAAGAGAGGGAACATGGCATTGCTAAAGCCAGCGGGGATAATGACTGCGGCGACATACTTGCCACTATCCACACCTGCGCGGGCCGTTGCGGGGTCGTCCAAGGCTACTGCGTCAAAGAGATCATCCAATGTGCCTTCAAGACCAAAAAATGGGTCTTCACTCTCTTCCCCAGACTCATCCATTAACGAACAGGTCAAATCTTCGATGTTAAACGAAAATCCGGCTGTGCTTGTGCTGGTTTCGCTTGTTGTAATCGCATCTGTTGCATTAAAGGTGTCTGTGAAAGGCTCGGAGAGCAGAATGCCTGCCACCAAATCGCCAAAGCCAAAGGCATCACCCTCTGGGGCAGTGAGGTTGGCATCGGTAATATCTAGGTTGGGGTTTTGTAGCAGTTGCTCACCGATGTTGATGGTTTCGCCACCAATCTCAACCGTAAGATCGGTAAGGGAAGGGGGAGCGTCATCTGGTGTGCCATCGCCATCTGTGTCAACATCATCAAAGCTAAAGCCCTCATCCAAGTTGACAATGGCAATCGGCAAATCTGTAAACGATGCCGCACTGGAGCCACCACCCAACCCTCCAAAGGCCAGCCCCATGATGGTTGAAAGGATAATCGGGGTGATAAACATGATGAGCAGCAGGTTGCGGCTACGAAACGTTGTATAGAGTTCTTTCCATGTAATCGCCAGTATTTTGTTCATGTTTGCTCCCTGATTAGTCGCGTAATGCACGACCCGTTAAGGCCAAAAAGACCGCTTCGAGATCAGGTTCACGAATCTGCACCGATTGAATTTCGATATTCGCTTCGTCCAACGCATTAATCAGGGCGGGCAGAGCCGTGCGTCCCCGTTTGGCAAAGGCTGTCACCATGCCAGGGATACTTTCATCGCTGCCTTCTGTCACTTGCTCTGGTGCTTGATAGATCACACGCGTCACACCCTCCGCCGATACCTGTAGCTCTGCCAAGAGTTCATCTGGCACAGACTGGTTGCCTGTCATAAACTCTAGCCGATCTTCCTCGCCCACACGCTGTGTCAGCTCATCCTGTGTGCCCAGCGCAATCACTTCACCATGATCGATGATGCCCACACGGTCGCTCAACTCCTGCGCTTCTTCCATCAAATGCGTGGTGTAGAGGACGGTCATGTCATACTCATCACGCAGTTGTTTCACCGTATCCAGAATACGACGACGACTTTGCGGGTCAATGCCAACAGTTGGCTCATCCATATAGACAAGCTCTGGCCGATGCAATAGGCCGACGCCGATGTTGACGCGTCGCTTCATCCCACCCGAAAAGGTATTAATGCGGTCCTTCTGACGGTCGGTGAGGTCGATGAATTCTAGCACCTCATCCACGCGCTTGTTGAGTTCTGCACCACCCATGCCATACATCTTGCCAAAAAAGGTCAGATTCTGTCGTGCGCTTAACTCTGGGTAAAGGGCAATTTCTTGTGGGATAAATCCCATCAGTTTCTTGGCTTCAATCGGCTGTTTGGTAATGGAGTAGCCGCCAATGGTGGCATCGCCCTCACTAGGGTCCACAAGCCCACTAATCATGGAAATTGTTGTGGTTTTGCCTGCCCCGTTTGGGCCTAGCAGACTAAAAATCTCGCCCTTATAGATGTCCAGATTGACATTTTTAACGGCTTCGACCACTGTACCATCGCCGCGTTTAAATTGTTTGGACAGGTTTTGTGTTTGAACCATCGTTTGCATTGAACATGCTCCTTGGCTGGTAGTGTTTGGAAAGTATTGAACGTTGATGTTATGAATATGCTATCATATACGTAAGATATTCGTAAAAGTTCCCCACTCTCAAAATTTATACATGAATTTGTTGTATACCATACGCTTGTATCCGTCATAATCAACAGTGCTAAAGGTCATGATGTGGGTCATGTGACGCTTGGTGGTCTGTATGTCAGTAGTCGGTATGTCAGTAGTCGGTATGTCAGTAGTCGGTATGTCAGTAGTCGGTACATCAGTGGTCGGTATAGTTTTTCAGAAAAACATTTGAAGCACATTTAGTGCAGTATAATTTCAGAGAGGAATGTACAAGGAGAATCAAGCAGAAATCTCAAGCATAGAGGGAACAGCCTCCTGAAGTATAGCGGCAGTAAAAGATTCAATCTCAGAAGCAGTAGGAGCCTCGTGATTAGAGTCAGAGGAATACTTGCCCATGAGTCCAAGAATGGCGTGAGGAAGAGAAGCGAAAAGCTTGAGTTTGTCATCAACTTTGTCAACGAGAGATTGAAAGGTAGGATGATAGCGAAGATGAGAAGCCAACTTTTTGACATTACGCCAGAGGTACTCAATAGGGTTGAAGTCAGGCGAGTAGGGAGGGAGGTCAAAAGCAGTCAAGCGAGAAGCGTTGTTCTCGAAAAAAGTACGAGTGGCCTTACTGGTATGATAGGGGGCACGATCTTGAATGAGAATAATATGCTGAGTAGATTTAGCAAGAATCGTTTTGAGAAAGTCAGCATAGGTGTCAGAATTAAAACGTCTTTTGGTCTTGTCTTTGGCTTGGTGATCTAAGCAATAGTAGAAGAATTGCCCAGAAAAGTAGTCAATTGCACCAAAGGCTTTGTAAGAATTACGCTTTCCACTGGTTTTAATGGTGGGTTGCTGCCCTTTACGCGACCATGTGTAACTCAGGGAACCCCATTGCGCAAAACTAGCCTCATCTTCGAAGAGAATCATGGCATTCTTTTCTTGGGCTAGTTTCAAAATGGAAGGCCAAGTCTCATTCATCCACGTCTTTCGGCCGGAGTTGTTGTCATTGTCACTGTCATCGAGGTGTTCAGAAACGAATCGGGCACGTTGATAAGAATAACCTAAGTTATCCAACAACTCAGCGATGTATCGTGTACTGTAAGTGACGCCAAATTGCTTTTCAATGAGTTCTTGGATGATGGCAGTACTCCAACATCCCTAATCAAAGCCAGCCGCCTCCGGTCCGTTGTCGATCAGGTCGTATCTGCTCAATAAAGAGGGGTAAGCCAAATAAAAGTAAAACGAAAATCTAACATAAAGCAAATGGAAAGGCGTTAGAATAGGGTAGAAACGGCAATCGAAAAGATAGCGATAGCCATGACGTAAATATAAAGACGAGCGTAGAAAATGGTAGAAGAATTAAAAGTTGAAAAAGTGAAAGAGTTCCCAGAAGAAGCGAAAAAGATAATAGAGATGCTATCGAATCTGGTAGAAGAGCTATCGAGTAAAAATCGAGAGTTGGCAGAAGAGGTGCAGAAGTTACGAGACGAGCTAAACCGGATGAAGGGTGAGCAGGGTAAACCGGATATAAAAGCATCCAAGAAAGATGATGATACTGGTGATGCTGGTGATGCTGGTGATGCTGGTGATACTGGTGATGGAACTGAAGATATATCATCAGAAGAAGAACGAAGAGCCCGAAAAAAGAGAAGAAAAAAGAAGAAGAAAGCAACATTGATAATTCACCAAGAAGAAAAATTGACAATAGACAAGAGTGAATTACCAGAGGATGTGAAGTTCCAAGGGTATGAGTCAGTAGTGATACAAGATATAGCAATAAGCCCGAACAATACGTGTTTTCTAAAAGCGAAATATTACTCACCGTCAGAAGGGAAAAGCTATCTAGCCCCAATGCCAGCAGGATATGAAGGTGAGTTTGGGCCAGGGGTACGGACACTGATAATCACATTGTATCATGGGTCTGGGATGACAGAGCCAAAAATACAGGAATTTTTAGGCAACTTTGAACTATCAATCTCAGAAGGACAAATCTCCAATATTCTGACAAAAGACCTCGAAGAGTGGCATGAAGAAAAAGAGGCGATTGTGAAGGCCGGATTGGGTAGTACGTCCTATCAACAAACAGATGACACAGGAACTCGAGTAAACGGGAAAAATCAATATTGCCATATCTTCTGCAACCCCTACTATACAGCCTATTTTACTCGACCCTACAAGAACCGCTTGACTGTCATCCAACTCATGCAGGGGACTGAGGAACTACAGCTAAAAATCACCGATGAAACGATGGCATTTCTTGAACAGTTCAAAGTCCCCAAGTGGGTTCAGGCTCATGTTCAGACTTGGGTTCGAGACGGCTTATACACACTTGAAGAGATGGAATCCCTGATATCGAATAAGTTACGGACGCTTGGAGAGCAACACAAGGCACGCGTTTTTGAAGCTGCCGCTCTGACTGCTTACAATGCACAAACTGATATGCCCGTCATCGAGATTCTCCTTTCAGATGACGCACCTCAGTTTGGATGTATCACCACCCATCATGCCCTTTGTTGGGTTCATGAGGGGCGACTCTACAAAAAGCTCACCCCGTTTCTTGAGCATCACCGCCATTTGTTGGACTCCTTCCTTGATGAGTTCTGGCGATTTTACAAGAGACTTCTTGAGTTTTGCCTCAACCCGAATCCCCCTGATGCCCAGCAGCTTCGCTACGACTTTGACTCCCTCTTCTCCCAGACCACTGGTTACCACCAGCTTGACAAGTACATTGCCCGCACCAAGGCCAAGAAGCATAAACTTCTCCTCGCTCTTGATTTCCCCGACCTACCTCTCCACAACAATGCTGCTGAACTTGGTGCTCGACAACGAGTTCGCAAACGCAAAATTAGCTGTGGTCCCCGTACCCAAGATGGTCTCCAAGCTTGGGACACCTTCGCTACCATTTCTGAGACTGCTAAAAAGCTGGGTGTTAATTTTTTCGCCTATGTCTTCGACCGCGTCTCCCGTTCCTACCAACTCCCCAACCTCGCTGACCTCATTCCTCAACCTACACCCGTAATTTAGTGCTACCCCTGTTTATTGAGCAGATACCATGCCAACAATAGTTAGTTCTGTAACTTATGCATTTCTTCAATAATCATACGATTGACAACCACATTTTGCAAAAAAGATAACCGCAATGGCTCATCGTCAATGCCGTCAGCCCACTGTTGTAATTTCGCATAACTTTTGGTTAGAACATCCGCTGTACGTGGATCGTCCATTGCTTTCAACACTTGATAGCATACCCAGTGGAGCCGGAAGTAATCGATGACCTGTTCCATATGATCAATGGAGGTGTCGATGTCTGGATCATCCTCCAGATAAGATAGAAGCTGCTCTACCTCAGTGAGTGCCTGGCAATAGTGTCCTTGCTGGTAAGCAACTTCAGCCAGCCCTGTGCGAGGGATGCGTTCCACTTGTGTATGTCCATGTTGCTGTAAATCCTTGAGCAAATCCACAAACGCAGCCTGTGCTTGGTGAAATTCCTGCTTGGCGAGATGTGCATACCCTAAACACATAAAACAGAATGAGCGCCAGTCATAACGAATTACATTATGTATAGCGAATGCCTGTTTTGCCAAGCGCAACGCCTCTGTTGAGTCTCCTTGCAAATAAGCCACAAGGCTCAAATGGCAGGTAGTCAAATAGTGAACATCATTATCTTCCAGTGCTCGCTTTGGGGTCAAGAGTGATGTTAGGAGTTGATGCGCATGAGAATATTGCCCAAGCCGGATATATTCGCGACTTAATTCGCCAATTGGATTGGTTAGTGTTGCCTCTTCGCCCAAATCCTCATAAATGGCAATGGCATCTTTGAGGTGGGCGATACGCTGGAGCGGGTTTTTGATACTCTGATTTTGAGATAACATGAGCAAAACATGGGTCTCACCGCGACGTGAATCTAGCTGCCGATTAATCGCCAATGCCTCATGTAGATAGACGATATAATCATCTAGCCGGTGATCTGCCGCAAGCACCATGGATATATTCACCAACATATTGGCTTCTTTGCGACGATTGCCCGCCTGACGACAATAGGTCAGCG
>JBCCFC010000386.1:0-10407 GCA_039029935.1 Chloroflexota bacterium | reverse complement strand
TGGTTTGCATCTTGACTCCTTTATGGCATAATGGTTAAATTATCTGTACGCTTTGAGTCTATTTTCCCTCCTTTTCCACTATTTCGCAATTAGCACACTTTGGGATTCCACCCGCTACACTATGCAAATCAAACAAATGTTTGTCCTTGAAGAGGCAAGTGTAAACTGGTATCACAGATGGGTTATCTGTGACGCAGGTAGCCAACCTGCGATACTTTCCTTTGTCCAACCATAGAGGTATTACATCAATGGCACGAAAAAAACGCAATCAAAAAACCAAAGCCAAACCAACCAAAAAGTCAAACCGAGTCCAAAATCCGCATGACCGATTTTTCAGGCGACTCTTTTCATTCATAGAACACGCACGAGAATTTATCAAAGGCTTTCTGCCATCGGATATCGTCGCTCTCATGCAATTGGGAACGCTGGCTTATGTGAATGAGACGTATATTGATGAGAGTCTAGCAAATCACATGACAGATTTACTCTTTCAAGTGCGGTTGCATCCCAAACAAAGTGAGGCCGACGAAAAGCCAGAATCGGCTGAAATCTATCTGCTGTTCGACCACAAAAGCCATCCTGAATCGACGATTTTAGAACAATTTTTGCGATATATGAACCAGCGTTGGGAATTTGATCGTAAAAATGGGTTGAAGCCGCGCGTGATTATCCCTATTGTCTTTTATCATGGGAAAGAGGGCTGGCATGTGAAACGCAAGTTTGTGAACACCTTTGAGCATGTAGATCCGTCTCTGCACAAATTTATTCCCAATTTTGAGTACATTTTGGTCAATGTTGGTAAACAATCAGACGATGAGATTTTGCAACGGGTTGACTCGGGGTCTTTACAATCAGGCTTGCTTGCACTAAAATATATCTCTGATAAAGGATTGGAAACACGGCTGAATCAGATATTGACACCCCTGCAACGGGCAAAATACCCAATGGAGAGATTACGCCCCCTATTGGAATCAATGTTGCACTACCTGACCGGAACAAAAAATCGAGTATCGGACAAGGCACTGAATCAGGCTGTACAAACTGTATTTGCAGAGGAGGCAGAAATTATGGATAGCATTTTAGATCGTTGGGCAGAAAAGGCCCGTCAAGAGGCACTGCAAGAAGCAGAAAAGGAATTCCAACAAAAATTAGAGGCTGCACAACAAAAAACATTGACGAAGCAGCGCAACTCGATTCTTGGAATCCTGAATCACTTACTCTTATTGAATGAGGCTGATGAAAAGCAAATTACAGAGCAGCTTGAGTGGATTGATGATGACGAGGCACTGGACCGATTGATCAATGCCGCGTTAGAAGCGTCGCGTGAAGGATTGGCGCATTTTATGATCAAGCTGATTGCGGAACGGCAAGCGTTGTCATCCTAGTCTGCTTGATGGGTTCAATAGATATAAGACATGCCTTAATCTATTGAACCCATCTCCTCAACTGTCAATTACTGTGGCGGGAACACATCCGACACACAACGGAAACCCAAACTACCATCAAAGCTTTCTGGCAAGAAATCCTTACGGCGGGTTGTGGTTAAATCTGACGCCTGTTCATTCCAGGCACCGCCACGCACCACACGGGTGACAGACTCGATGGGGCCAACCGGATTGAGTGTTTCGCCCTGGCTGTAGTAGTCACGCTGATACCAGTCGGCCACCCATTCACGTGCATTGCCTGCCATGTCATGTACCCCATAAGGACTTAAACCTGTGGGGTAGGAGCCAACGGGTTTGAGGTCGATATGCCCGATGCCGATGAAGTTGGCGTGTTGATTTTCAAGCGTAGGGGCGTCATTGCCCCAAGGATAGGTGTAGCCTTCCATGCCCCGTGCGGCCTTCTCCCACTCCGCTTCGGTAGGAAGCCGTTTACCCACAAAGCCACAGAAGGCGTTCGCATCATCCCATGTGACCCACACAACGGGGTGGTTGCGGAAAGCCGGGCTGTTGAAGTAATCACCATAGCTGACTGAACGGGCGTAGCGTGGGGTTGCACAGATACCAGCGTCAATACATTCGTGATATTGACGGTTGGTCACTTCAAATTCATCCATGTAGAATGAGTTTACTGTCACTTCTTGGACTGGCCCTTCGTTGGGGAACCCTGACTGACTGCCGCGTATAAAGTTGCCTTCTGGCACACGCAGCATCGGCACAGTGTTTACACCAATGTAGTCATCACCAGGCCAAAGCTCAATGTCATAGGGGGTATCTTCGCCAAACCACTTTTCATAGAGCCTATCATAGGTTCCGTCAATTTTCATCTCTTGTAGTGTGAAGTTGACAAGATCGCCAAAGCGGTCGTCATAATTGGGGACGCCCAGCCCATAGGGTTCTTCGGTGAAACGCCCACCGACAACGACTAGCCCCGGATTGTCTTTGGCAAACTGTAGTAGGGCGACACTATCGGTGGTTAGCGCATCAACATTACCATTTTTCAAGGCTTCAATGGCGGGTGCGTATTCTAGGAACGGTACAAGATCGATGTCAATGCCACGTTCCTGTGCAATCTCTTGGATGTTGCCGATAGAGGTTGAACCTTCAATGGCGGTCACGACGCGACCTGCCAAATCTTCAAGACTTTGGATGCCTGAATCTTCACGCACAAGCAAACTCTGACCATCCAAGAAATAAGTTCCGCTAAAGTCAATCAACTCGTCACGCTCTTGGCGGTGGGTCATGGAGGCAGCCACGATATCGACCTGACCTGCCTGCAATTTCAGGATACGGTCAGATGATGTCACCTGCACCAGTTCAATGGCGTTTTCATCACCGAGCCAGCGTTTACCAAATTCCTTGATGATGTCTACGTCAAAGCCACGCACGACATTGTTTTCATCCAAGAAGCCAAAGGGTGGGAAGTCATACTTGACACCCGCGACAAAACGGCCACCCGTCAGGATTTTTTCGACAGCCGAGACAATCGGTTTGTCCAAATCAACAGGCGAATTGGCAAAGGTGTAGGGCCATTCGCCGGGCATCAACTCAATTGGATAAGGCGTTGAATTTTCACCAAACCACTTCAAATACAATTCATCATAGGTTCCATTTCGACGCAATTCTTGCAATGTGAAATTCACAAGATTGTTGAAGTACGAATCACCTGCGGGCAAGCCCATGCCATAGGGTTCCTCGGTGAAGAGTTCGCCCACAACAATCAACTCTGGGTTGTCCTTTGCAAACTGTGATAGTGCCACGCTGTCGGTGGTCAATGCATCGACACCGCCCGCCTTGAGTGCTTCAATCGCCGGTGGATACTCGGCAAAGGGGAAAACGTCGATATCGACATCATTGGCATCGGCGTAGGCTTGAATTTGGTCGATAGAGGTGGAGCCGATGATGGCGGTGACGACCTTATCATCCAAGTCTGCGACGCCCTGAATCCCTGAATCGGCGCGTACCAGTAGACTCTGCCCATCCAAGAAATAGGTCTGGCTAAAGTCAATAGTTTCCTCTCGGTCCTTTTTGTGGGTCATGGAGGCCGCTACGATATCGACCTGGTTTTCCACCAATTTGGGGATGCGGTTGCCCGATGTCACCTGCTCAAACTGCACATCAATCCCCCAGATGTCGGCCATTGCCTGAATGAGGTCAATGTCGAATCCGATGACTTCCCCCCCAATTTCACTGCTGTTGTTTAGATAGCCAAACGGTTTGAAATCAAATTTGACCCCCGCAATCATATAGCCTCGGTCACGGATACGCTGCATGACAGACGCTTGGTCGGGGATAGGTGGCGATGTCGGTAGTGGCGTTGGGCGTAACGTTGGCGTTGCGGTCGGTTCAGGTGTGGGTACTTCTGTGGGTGGGGCCAAGGTTGGCGTTGGCTCTGGTGTATTGGCAATGGCGACCTCTTCACTGTCAGCAGGTACCTCCTCTTCCGCATCATCGGCCAATGCGGGTTTACCACAGTCCAGATAGATGCAGATGCCTATATAGTTGGCCGAACCTGGCAAGATTTCGACATCATAGGGTGCATCAAACGGGAACCACGTCTGGTAAATTCTGTCATACGTGCCATCCTTCTTCATCTCTTGTAGCGTATAATCAACTAGCTCGCGGAAGGATGAGTCGCCCTGTGGCACACCGATGCCATAGGGTTCTCTGGTGAAACGACCACCGACAACAACCAGCCCTTCGTTGTCCAATGCAAATTGATAGAGAGCAACGCTATCGGTGGTCAACGCGTCGATATTGCCTTGGTTGAGTGCGGTCACAGCGTCGATGTAGTTGTTATAGGGCGCAACACTGATGCTGATGCCTAGACGCGTGGCTTCTCTGCGGATGTTATCAATCGAGGTAGACCCTTCAATGGCGGCAACGATTTTGCCATCCAAATCTTCGACCTCTTGAATGCCTGACACCTGTTGTACCAGCAGACTCTGCCCATCCAAGAAGTAGGTTTGGCTAAAATCAATGGTTTCAGCGCGGTCATGCTTGTGGGTCATGGAGGCCGCTACAAGGTCCATTTCACCTGCGGCCAAGCGCGGAATGCGATCATCCGAACGCACGGTTAGCAACTCGATTGCGGTGGCATCGCCAAACCAACGGCGGGCAAATTCACGCACAATATCGACATCAAAACCAATGAGTGTGCCATCTGCATCACGATAGCCAAAGGGTTTAAAGTCTTCTTTGACACCGGCTATCAGGCGACCGCGTGTTAACATTTGCAGGATGGTCGATTGAGCGGGTGTTTCCAGTGTGGCGGGCAGGTCGTTTAATGATTGATAGACCGTAACGCCAGGGAAGATCGCCAAGTCATAGGGGTCGTTGGCAGGGAGCCATTTTGCTAAAATTTCATCATAGGTGCGATCTTTTTTCATCTCTTGGAGCGTGAAGTTGAGCAGTTCGCGGAAGGAGGAGTCCCCTTCACGCACACCAATGCCATAGAGCTTGGTCGTGAAGCGCCCACCGATGATTACGAGTTCGGGATGATCGATGGTGAATTGGTAGAGTCCAACGCTATCGCTGGTCAATGCATCAACCGTGCCGTTGAGCAACGCGTCCACGGCAGGCGCAAAGGAGGTAAATGTCTCGGTTTGGATGGTCATATTTTGCTCAATGACAAAATCGTCGATGGGGTTGCCCGCAACAGAGCCTTCGAGAACGGCCACCATTTTGCCGTCCAAGTCTCCAACCCCTTGAATACCCGAATCACGACGGACCAGCAGGCTTTGACCATCCAAGAAGTAGGTTTGGCTAAAGTCAATCGACTCTTCAAGTTCACGTCGGCGGGTCATGGCTGCGGCCAACAGGTCAACCTCACCCGATACTAGGGTATCTACCGCATTGGCCGACGTGACAACGACAAATTCGACTGCATTGGGGTCGCCCAGCCAGCGGTTCGCCAGTTCTCGCACAATGTCTACGTCAATGCCCTCAACGTCAGCCTGCCCATCGCTGCCATCCCCTACTGTTTGATAGCCAAAAGGACGGAAGTCCCCTTTCACACCCGCAATCAGATAGCCTCTTTCACGGAAACGAGCGGTTGCAGAGGCATTTTCGGGTGGGTCGATCACAGAGCTATCACTGGCAGCATCCTGAGTTGTAGCGACTTCTGGCTCTACACCAGTCACTGACTCTGTCTCCGTATCTTGTGCAGGCGCATCTCCCTGTGCAGGTGCAGTTTCTGTTGGCTCATTGTTGGCTTCATTGTTGGCCTCATCGCTGGCTTCTTCACCAGCCTCTATTGTCTCAGATTCAGAAGCCACATCTGCTGCACCGTCAGATGCGGGTGTCACCTGTGAAATGGGCTGAATCACACATGCAGTCATCAGCAACATGGCAATGATCATCAAAATAAGGACTGGCTGTATTCGTTGTCTGGCTTGCTGACTCACGTATCGCTCCTTTGTTACCTGAAAATTGCATTCTTTCAATTAAGTTCACATCTTGATTGCTCTGGAATCGGAATCTGTCCTGATAGGTGATTGGCATCAAAATTGATATCAGGATATAGGTCAGGGTCGGCACTGGTGAGTTGTGTCATCTTGTCAAAGTCAAAGTTATCATAGAGCCAACCATCTATAATTTGCCGCTCACTGGAGGCATCACGCCAGTAGGTACGATAGGCACGATAGGGGACGCGTCGGCTCATGAAGCCACCAAGCTCGAAAAATGCATTTTGGCATGTGACCCATCCGGTGAGACAGACCTGTGTGCCAGGTTGAAGTTCTGCCACCTCTTTAGCATCATCAATGACTGGATCGGACCAAATTGATTGCGTCACCGTTGACTCTGCTTCCAGGCAGAAGACCAGCTCCGATAGGGGGATATCTTTGATCAGGTCGCGCTCCAAGATATCTTTGGAAATAATCGTCATAACGGCTGGGTAGCTCCCTGCCAAAGACACAAGGGTGGGTTCCACCATTTGTAGCGGATATGTGAGCGCATAGGCCACTTGCGATTGTGCAGGTGTCGATTGTGAGAGACTATCCAGCAGCGATTTGGAGAAAACTTGCTCGGCAATATCAAGCATGCCATTGGGTGCCAGCGGATTTTGTGTAGAGGCGGATGGGGAACGCTGAATGGTACGCAGCAGAGACTCCGATGCAGGCGATGACTCGACATTGCCCAAATGCGCTGCTTGCGTCGTGTCAACAGCAATATCAATCGTCAATGATTGAAGGGGGACATTCGTGTCCAACATAATCTCTAGATTGGTCTGAGTCAGGCCAACACTCGAGGTGTCAGAGGTCGTCGCTGCATTGCTCTCTTCTTTAGTACGGATACTCACCAGAATCGGTTCCTCTGTAAAATCAGCGATTGCATCTGTACCTAAATTGAGCGTAAGCGGAGGCACAACCGCTTCGGCGACAGAGTGTGTCTTGTCTTCTGTAGCACTGTCTTCTGCAGCACTGCCTTCTGTAGCAGCACTGTCTGCATCAGACGGTGTTTCTTGCGATTCAACCACAACGATTGGTTCACTTGCTGCTTCATCAGTGCCAGTCTCATCAGCACCAGTCTCATCAGTGCCAGTCTCATTAGTGCCAGTCTCATCAGTGCCAGTCTCATCTAGAACCCTGTTAGTGGGTGGTACAACAGTTGAAATCGTTGCCAATGTACCTTGTGTACGGATTTGGCGGCTCAAGGCAACGTCGGGGTCAACTTGCGACATGGCATTGGGAGACGTAGGGGTATTGGCGAGCCTTGCAACCTCGACGGCTGGCAACTCACCCTGATTAGCAGGCCGTGTGCGTGTTTCAGGCTCTGTGAGTGTGCGTGTTTCAGGTGCTGTTTCTGTTTCATCTAGTGATGAAGCTGATATCACAATCACTGTTGCCTGCTCCAATAAGTTATCCGGTTCATCAGCCGCTTGGGTAATCGTCGGCGTTGCAGCGGGGACAGCTTCTGTGGAGTTCAAAACAGCGGCAGCTTGATTGTCTATTGAATTCCCCATCATGCTTGGCGAAAAGAGCGAGCGAATGCTATCTCGTCCAAAAAGGATGGCAGAAATCAGAATGAGTCCGCTGACCACCGCCGTCAGTGTCTTACGATAACGGCGATCTTTGCGTGGCACTTGTATTGTGGAGATGGGTTCAAGATAAGCCATGTCAACATAGGGAACAAGTCCTTCTTCTTGCAAAGGCTCCTCTGTCCCAAAATCTGGATAGATTGGGTCGATGGATGAGACGACTGATGATACAGGCGTCGGCTGTCGCACAGGCTCTGTCGCTGGCTCCTCTTTGGACGAGAGATGTTGGATGATGTTGGTTTCTTTACCGCAGACGGGACAAAATGGAATCCAACCCCAAGGAATGGCATGAGAACATCGGTCACAACAGTGTGCAGATTCGATTTCAAGATGACGCCTATTCCCTGCCTCTTTCTCAGCCTCTTTCTCTGACTCTTTTCCAGCCACTGGACTGTAGAGTGTTGAGAATGCTGTTGTCAATGGGGCAGCCGCTGGTGAAAATTGGGGAATAATTGCAATATATTTATTTTCTAACCCCTGAATCATCTCTGCTAAAGTTGCCGTTGGTACGGCATCAGCAGTGACACCCACAGAGGCACTATCGCCTTCCTCCTTCAAAAGAGATAAGTATAGTGCATGTTGTGTTTCGGTTAAGGTCTGTAGAAATGAATCTTCATTGTTATATTGACCATACAGAACCAGCATCTCTTGGGAGGTGGCACAAGTGAGCCAGCGTAGTGCCATGTATCCAGCCTCAAAGCGTTGATGTTGCATCGATTTCTGGAACACGCTGGGGTCTGCGTCCAAGATGATCTCGTGCAGTGTGTCGTCATGCTGGCGCAACCAATGCTGTCGGGCATATTGCAGGCGTGTCTCGCTCCAAGAGCGAATCAATATGGTCCCAAATGAACCTCGGAATGTGCCAAATGAGGGATGTGGTAACATCGCTTGCCATTGTGCCTGTTCGTTCATTGCCATCAGCCCAACTATCTGCAATTGGTAAAGGGCATCATCAATCTGTTGCTGTATATAGGCTGCCCCAGACCCATCGTTTGGGTGGGCATCACTGGTAGACACAAGAGCAGCTAATTGGTTGAAGACGGTATCTTGGTCTGGCTGCGGCGTTGTCGCGGCGGAACTATGCATCCCATGCGTTGCAAGTGTTGCCATATGCGCAAGCTCAGGCCACAGATTCTGATAGGTGCGCAGAACGGAGGCATCCACCTCTAGCTGTCCTTGCATTAACTGTTGCAGTGTATCGTAACCGATGGCATAGCGCGCCATGGTGACAAGATTGACCAGAACACCACTCATTTGTAGCAAGGCCCACGTTTTGGTCTGTGGTTCTTGATGTTGGCTCGCATTCTTGGTGACGTGTTGTCCGGATATCTGTGTTGCCAGCAGGATACTGGTCATCGTTTGCAATTTTTGATAGAGCAACTCAAATTCATGTGCCTCTAAATAGGCAATCCAGTTGGGAATCGGGAGGTTGGATGTGGGGCTACCTGCGCGTTTTTCGGTCAGTAGAGCATAGGCGGCTGTTTGGGCGTTGGCTTGCCAATTTCTCTGTGAGAGACGATAGAATTGGCGATAATGGTCGTAGCTGTGATGAGTGAGCAGTTGGAGAATAGGCTTTGCACTATCTCTTTGTGTCTGCTCACCCGCATTGCCCGATTTATTTTCGCTTTTATTTTCACCTCTATTTTCAATAGACGCGCCACGTCTTTGCTGCAACACATCTTGCAGTACGCTTGTGATATGGATACCATGATAGGCCACACGCCACCACAGATCACCATCATCGCCATAATCGCGCAGAATGCGCTGGGCAATCGAGACCACGTGTTGCCATGCATTAAATTGGTGGGTGGATTTGATGTGTTTGGCGATCTCGATAAAGTCATTGAGCAGTTGCTCTGCGCGATCAAAATCAACAGGTGATGGGCCATTTTTGAGATGCTCCCATTCTCGTGTTTTCTGTGTGTATTGCTCCTCATACCTGTCACGGTAGGCAACCATCTTTAAAATACGATTTTGCTCATGTTCTGTTTTTGCATGCCCGGTTTTACTGTGTCCTGTTTGTATGTGTCCCACTTGACCATGTTCTGGCTCTGTGTGCTGATAATTGGGTCTGGCTGGTTTGATATCTCGTGTATACATAATCGACTCTTGTTAACTATTGAGTAGAAGACCTAATTGTTTTGCTCCATGTGATGCCTATGCGATGTTCGACTTTGATCAACGTCTCGGTTTCTGGACGCAATGAGAACCAAGTCTCGATATTATCCTGACGATTTTGTAAGGCTTGTTTTCCGATCCTATTTTTTCAAATTTATCAAGATTAATTGTACACTATTTTGCCTATCTTGGATACTACCCTGTTCTTGTTTTGCAGATATACCACTCCTGTATAATTCAAAAAACAAAAAAAATGTTTTATCTGTTATGTAGTTTACGCACGACATGTTTTTTGGCAATTCTTGTGGAGGGAATTTACGTTAAGTTTACGTATTTACTTTTCTCCAATCTATATCTTCTATTTCTTGCTTGTATACTTTATTATTTTGTACATGCAATCCCTATTGCACATTAGATGGTCTTTCGCCAAGACCGATTCAAGGCTTTATATAAAGAAATAAAATTGAAATTGTCAACATTGTTTGAGATTCGTCATCTTTGCGTCTGTAAAAGGACTGGTTTCTAAATCTAGCACTTTGAGCAATTTTGGTCAAGCATCCGCATCGCCATGCTGCTATACTACACACATAGGGACACCCGAACATGATAACACAGTTGCCAGCATGATCACACGTATGGAAACGTCCTATGCCGAGTTTCACACGTTGGTGCGCAAGGTGCGTGATGAAGATTTATGGGCCACTGAGTTTCTCGTTGTATAGGAAAGTATAAAATAACAGGTTCAAAACCTGTTAAAGTGTAGAATATTTTAAAAATGCAAATTGGAGCTAATTTATACGCTAATTG
>JBCCFC010000385.1:0-10429 GCA_039029935.1 Chloroflexota bacterium | reverse complement strand
GCTGGAATTGTAGAGTTCATATCTCTATCCCTTTATGTGTATTATTTTTCCGTCAGCGTGTATCCGCGTTAAGGAAGCCTGATGGTATGCTGTCATTGAATCTGAATCACGCCATACAAATAGTCACGCTCTAACCATGTAGACTCAAACTGAACCCGTTCAACAGTTTTGGGAGCCTCATCAAACCAAGGATCATAGAGCGAAATACGGGTACTGTCTATGCCTGCAACAACAACGGCATGAGCCGTGGATTCATCCCAATAAGGTAAATACTCCGTATCAACAGCAACGACGATGGGCAAGCCACTTGTCACATAATTTTCGACGAGTCCCATTGGGTCGATGTATTCATAACCCACCTTCACTTGTATACTCTTTTTGAACTGTGTTAGAAGTTCAAGATTGTGGAAAGGCGTTCCATCTTCCCCTGCACGGAGAGTGCGCATCAAACGACGATAGCGAATGTTTATGCCGAAGTGTGTCAGAATCATCCATGCACAGGCAGGTAGACAATCACTTTGATATTTTTGTGGATGATGCGTAAGCTTTAACGAAGGCACTGGCTCTACTCCGAATCAATTGGACTTCTTCCTCTGTAAATGGGGTGACGTCACCCGTTTCTGCATCAATATCGAGAAATCCCATACGTACTGGTGACAAACCAAGCGTTTTGTATGTAACCAGCACCTGCCATATCAGCTTATCTTGCTGGAGTAATTCTGGGTCTTTCGCACTGTACCCTGTACTTACATAGCGAGAAAGATAGCCATTGGCTTTTCGACGTGCGTCATCTGCGGTGATAATCGTTTTGAGGAATGCACCCGAGTGAAATCCATTGAAAACTCTGGGTAATTGTGCTGTGTTTATCATTCCAATTTCTCCTACTATTTACTCTAATCAACTCTTCACTGCATTTGGAAAGACCTTGATACAATGTCTATCATTATGACATTGTATCAAGGTCTTTCCAAATTGTTGACACGACTACTCACTCATAATACAATCTAAATCAGCATTCTTAGTCATAAGGAGGATGATTCATGACAACACAAACAGTAGCGGTTCAGTTACCAGAATCCCTGCATCAACGGCTCCAGCACATGGCCGCAATTACACGACGTTCGCTTGATTCGCTTGTCATTCAAACCTTGGATTACAATGTGCCAAAGCTACCTTCATACCTACCCCAAAAGGCACAGGATGAATTGAATGCATTGGAGAAACTAGACGATGACACACTCTGGGGTGTTGCTGAAAGTCAGTACGATACCGATAAACAGAAAGCCTATCGTTCACTGCTTCAAAAGAATGCACAAGGTGCGTTGACCTCACAAGAAAGAGCGGAAATGGACATGCATTTGGAGGCAGTGGACCTGCTTACGTTATGGAAAAGCTATGCCTATGTGTTAGGCGATTTCCCGAAATAAATAGATCAAGCCTATACGAGCAGTTGGTCTATTTATTTCGGGAAATCGCCTTATACGTTCATCTGGTTTGTGTTCCAAGAATCATCAATGTCGATGGTTTTGTTGGTTGCGAGTTGAATCACTCGTCGAGCATGGCGCATGGATGGCGACAAGTCTATGTCAACCACCCATGCAACCATGATTATTCCCGAATCATATTGAAGTGTTTACTGTGGACTGTTCACTGTGGGCTGTTCACTGTGGGCTGTTCACTGTGGGCTATTCTCTATTTGCCAACAATCGGCAAGAACGAGAACCAAGTTGCGGTTTCTGAGGTCGGCTCAGTCTCTGTCGGCTCAGTCTCTGTCGGCTCAGTCTCTGTCGGCTCAGTCTCTGTCGGCTCAGTCTCTGTTCCTGTCAACACAGACACACCAACCGATTGGTCGCTCGTCAAGCGGTAAATAGCCTCATTGTCGGTATCAGCCATATCCACACGAATGTTGATGTCAAGTGTATCGTCAACACCCAATGTCTCATCTGCCCGTAGATTCAGCGCAAACTCACCCGAATCGTCGGTGCTGAGTTGCCCCAGACGCAATGCACAAACGGTCCCTGCAACTGCACCGTCTGGGCATGGTCCGCTGCCATCAGCCAACTGCCAGCCCTCATCTTGCTGGTGCAATCCTGTCTGTGCCGCAGCTTGGACGCTGGCGCCAGCCTCGCCCCCTGATGCATCAAAGACTGTGCCAGCCGGAATGACGATGAAAAGGACAGCTTGCTCAAAGGCATCACCACTGCTATTGCCAACGCGAATGACAATGTTGAGAACCTCGCCTGGAGTGACCTCTTGTTCTGGGGTGACGATCTCTATATTGACATCCTCAACATCCTGCGCTGCCTCAATAATTTCCGTTGGTGTCACGTCGTCGCCAAAAACTTGACCTACATCAAACGTTGCGCCGCCCGTCTCAATCGCTTGGTCGATGAGTTCATTGATGACCTCTGTCAGTGGTGCGGGCGTACTGGTGACATCAGGCACAGAGTCAGGTGGCGCCGCTTCGACAGGCTCTGGTAATGCAATCGTTGGTGTAGGCGTCTCTGTGGGGACAACCGTGTTTGTCGCCGTTAGTGAAGCAGTCGGTGTGCTGGTTGCACTAGGCACACTGGTAGCCGTTGCTGTGGCTGTGGCCGTCGGTACAGCAGGCGTATTGGTCACAGTAGGCAGTACAGGTGTACTTGTCGGCACAGGTGTACTTGTCGGCACAGGTGTACTTGTTGGCACAGGTGTACTTGTTGCTGTCGCTGTGGGCACAGGCGTACTTGTTGCAGTCGATGTGCTAGTTGCAGTCGCTGTGCTGGTTGCAGTCGCTGTGCTGGTTGCAGTCGCTGTGCTGGTTGCAGTCGCTGTGCTGGTTGCAGTCGCTGTGCTGGTTGGTGTAGGGAAATTATTGTCGATAATCGTTCCAACGCCCTCACTATCCACAATGCCTGCACCCGATGCCGCGCTCAGGACCAACTTAAAGGTACGATTTCCCTGTGCAGTGTTCAAATTGGCGATGACAACCGATACATTGGCACTGGTGGCACCTGCGGGAATCGTCGCTGTACCACTCTTTGTAGTGTAATTTGTCCCTGCAAAGGCCGATACATTTTCTGTCACATAATTCACTGCGACATCGTTGACAGAGGCATTGGACAATTGAATGGTAAAGTTGAGTACGCCATCGGTTTCGCTGGCCGACGCATCATTGACTGAAAGCGCTGGTGTCCCCTCATTATCACCAATGGTGACGATGGCTTGGCTGTCCACAAGCTCACCATTGGCCGGATTGCTCAGGATGACAGAGAAGGTCTCCGTACCCTCGCTCAAACTATCATCAAGCAGCGGAATCGAAACGCTTGTAGTTGTGCTTTGCACCGGAATGGTGACACGCCCGCTGCTAGCGACATAATCGCTGCCTGCCAATGCTGGATTGCCAGATTTATTGTCGCTGGTGGTGTAATCCACACCGACAGGTGCTGTATAGGTCTGTGAGATACGAATGGTCAAGTCAACCGTACCCGCATTTTCGTTGACGGTGACATCCGCTATGGTGATGTCTGGGCCTGCTGGTACATAGGCTTGATTGAGATAAAGGACCGCCTCTCTGTTAAAATCTGGATTTGCACCTGTCACAATAAAATCGAGATCTCCATCCCCATCGGCATCGCCCCAGGCCATGTCTGCAAAAGTGGCGGTTGTGATGACTGTACTCGTATCTATGGTAAAATTCCCGTTGCCATCGTTCTGATAGAGTGCCACTGTACCTTTGCCATTGTTCTTTTCGCCCACGAGTAAGAAATCGAGGTCGCCATCATTATCAGCATCCCCCCATCTTGCAGCACCCCGTCGCACCCCCGTAATGATCTGGCTAGTTGTCACATCCAGAGAAAGGTTGCCGTTGCCATCATTTTTATAGAGATTCCCCATCATCATTTGCTTTGGCGAGTCACTGCCTGTGAGTAACAGATCGAGGTCGCCATCATTGTCGGCGTCTCCCCAGGCAAGGGAACCATCATCAACTGCTGCGATACTCTGGCTGTTGTCGACCGTAAAGGTACCGCTACCATCATTCTTATACAATGCACCCACCCATTGGAAGTTTGCACCTTGCCCTGTGAGTGCGAAGTCGAGATCGCCATCGTTGTCCACATCGCCCCAAGCAACCGCACTATAACTGACACCTGTGATGGTCTGACTGGCATCAATTGAGAAATTGCCGCTGCCATCGTTTTTGTAGAGCAGTGCCTTTTCGCTGCCTGTGAGCAAGAAGTCAAGGTCGCCGTCGTTGTCCGCATCTCCCCATGCAACCGCACCATTTGAGACACCTGTGATGGTTTGGCTGGCATCATTTGCGAGAGTACCATTAATGTTAGTTTTATACAGTTTACTGGTTATTCCGCCGCCCCCATCATCATGTCCTGTCAAAAGTAGGTCAAGGTCGCCATCGTTGTCGGCATCACCCCATGCATGGTCTGTAGATGAGAGTACGGGAATGCTGTGATTGTTGTCTGCACTAAATTTGCCCATGCCATTATTTTTATACAAGGTGGCAATATTGCCAGAAATGGCTTCACCCGTCAGTAGAAAGTCGAGATCACCATCGTTGTCGATATCTCCCCAGCTAATGTCGCCAAAATTTACGGGCGTGATTGACTGGTTGGTGTCAACATCGAAGATGCGTTTATTGTCATTGGTGACAGGTCCTGTGGTAAAGCCCCACTGTTTGGGTGAGATTCCCACGCCATTTGTGTCGCTGATACCTGTGGTGGCGATAACCTGCACCTGTTCCCCTGCAAAGAAGTCCTGATTGGGGTCGAGTGTTATATTTTTACCATTGGCATTGGCAATCTGGTTCAAGAAACCACGATAGTTGCTGTGGACCGCAAAATTGCGTTTGGTCATCTTGTTGGCGTCGAGCGTGATGCTGGACGTAGCCGTGATATTGGTGCTGGTTGCCACACTCACCGCATTGGCGGCAGGTCCATGACTGGTGATCACGGCATATTCAACACCTGTGCCCAAGAGTGCAAAGTCATAGGGATTTTCATCGTCATCGTTGTTGTCAATGCTGACCGTAACATTGGCTTCCCCGATTGCGAACGGGTCAAATTGGACGGTAAATGTCGTGCTGCTGTTGGCACTGATAGAAGTGGCAGGTTGCGTCGATATGGTGAAGCCTGCCTGCTCATTGCTCAGGGCGATGGTTGGGTTGCCATGAAGATTAAGCGTACCGCTCCCGGAATTGGTGATGGTAAAGATGCGAGTCGTAGACATCGTATTGATATCGTTGGACCCAAAGTCGAGATAGCCAGCAGGTGTGTTTGTGCCGTCTGTAATGAGGCCATCGCCCCCCGATATGGCGATTTCTGGTGAAGGTGGTGGTGCCGCAACATTTTTGTACAACTTGGTGGTGCCACTATTGCCATCGTATCCTGTGATGAGAAAATCAAGGTCGCCGTCATTATCAGCATCACCCCATGCGACTGCAGAGCCGCCACCAACACCGATAATCTCTTGGATGCTATCCTTGCTAAAGTTGCCACTACCATCATTCTTATAGAATATTGTCCCCGCTGTGTTGCCTGCGACTAGGATATCAAGGTCGCCATCATTATCGGCATCGCCCCAGTCGATAGTATTAGATCCAGTGACCCCTGTAATTGTCTGGCTGGTATCAAGCGTAAATTGACCACTACCATTGTTTTTATATAGATTGGTGACAAATTGGCTCCCATTGTGACCATTGAGCAGAAAGTCTAAGTCGCCGTCGTTATCAGCATCGCCAAAATGCACACCGCCACCATCAAGTGGTGTAATGGTTTGGGTTGTGTCAATGCTAAAGTTGCCTACGCCATTGTTTTTATACAGGGCTGCTCGAGCGTTTGAGCCATCATTCCCAATATGTACAAGGTCGAGGTCACCATCATTGTCGACATCACCCCATGCCGGGCTACCCACCAAATGTGAGATAGTTTGGCTGCTGTCAACCGTAAACGTACCACTGCCATCGTTGGTATATAAATAGGTTCTTGCCACGCCTTCAGATATATCAAGCCCCGCCAACAGAAAATCAAGGTCGCCATCGTTATTGACATCGCCCCATGCGACTTTGCCCATAGACACGCCTGTAAAGACTTGGCTGGCATCGACACTAAAATTGCCTACCCCATCATTCTTATACAATGTTGCGATTTGGTTGATACCCGCTTGTCCAGCTAGCAGAAAATCAAGGTCACCATCATTATCAGCATCGGCAAACGAGATGCTGTGTTGGGCGACTCCCGTAATGGATTGGCTGCTATCCAGCGTAAAATTGCCGCTGCCATCATTTTTGTAGATGTTGCTGATCTCGGAGGCATCTGTCCTACCGATAAGCAAAAAATCAAGGTCGTTGTCATTGTCAATATCACCCCATGCAACATCACCGTTAAACGCATTAGAGATGGTTTGGGTGTTATCTATCTGGAAGAGACGGTCGTAGCCGTTGGTCGAGCCAGCAGTAAAGCCCCATTGATGGGGTAATGCACCAATATTGCTGGTATCTTTGATGTCGTGGGTGACAATGGCCTGCACCTGTTCACCCACAAAGAAGTTTTGCTCTGGGTCCAGTGTAATGGTTCCACCACTCACACTAGCTGTCTCTGTGTAAAGCCCCCGCCAAGGGCTATGTACAGCAAAAGTACGTGTTGTGACAGTTGCACTGTTGATTGTTGCACCAAAGGTAACTGTGATATTGGCACCGACATCGACAGCCACTGCATTGCTGGCCGGTCCATGCCCTGTCGTTGGCTGCACAGGGGCGGCATATGCCATCTTGCTACTGAGACCGATCCCAATGAGCAAAAGTGCTATACTGAGTAGACATTTGCATAGTGCCCATTGTCCTTGATTGGCTAATTCTGTCCATTGTTGCTGATGTGACTGAACGGAGACGGATACGTGCCTCTGTTTGTCATTGAATAGATTGGATTGCGATTGCATCTGTGTAATGCTCCTTCTGTCATTATTGAGTTAATCGTTGTTTTGTTTTCACTCGTTATGTGGCTGATAAACCTCACTCACATAACTTTTTCAAGTGTACAAAATCAACGCTACTCAATCGCAACAATGCGCAATCAAAAACGCCACCCCATGCAACCAATATCGCTACCAGCACCCCCCAATATCGCTACCAAAACGCTACTGAGAATTTTTGAAGAGAGTAAATAGTGAAGAGTGAATAGTGAAGAGTGAAGAGTGATGAGTGAACAGTTAATAACGATGAATAATCTGATTTTGGTGATTTAGCATAGAAAACAAAACTTAATGATTTATCTAGTACTAATACACACACATATACATTAAGCACTATTCACTATTCACTATTCACTATTCACTTTCAACTGCCCCCAACGCTTTGAGAGAGGTTCGTTGGATGGCGGTTAGGCCGGTGGCTCCTGTGATGTTTAATCCTGCGTATGGGCCAGATGGACGCTGCGTCTGAATGCAATCACCAGTGGTGAGGTCCCAGATTTTGACGGTTTCATCGCTGCTACCGCTGATAAGCCAAGGCTGCGTAGGATGAAAGGCAAGCGACTGTACCAGTACTTGATGACCGCGTAGGATTTGTACGGTTTCGCTGCTTGCAACATCCCAGAGACGGATGGTTTGGTCGCCGCTTCCGCTTGCCAATAGTCGTCCATCGGGGCTGTACGCCAGTGCATAGACCGAACTGCCATGACCGGACAAGGGCGGCAGCGGCTGATAGTCGGGGAGTTGCCACAGATGAATATCATGGGACCCACCGCCACTGGCTAATTGCTGACCATCAGGGCTGAATGTCAGCGCATAGACGCCTTCACGGGGACCATTGGGCAAACTCATATGAGGGCGAACATCTTGTGGAGTCATCAAGCCAAAGACTGTCCCTGGCTCAGTTGTTGATGATGATAGGTTCCATAGAAGGATTGCTTGCGTATCAGCACTGACCAGCCAATAGAATGGCGTCTGGTTAGTCGTTTCGTTCATGTGTTGCATCATTGGCATAAAAGCGAGTACATTGACCTTCGAGGTATGCCCACGTAAAATCTGTTGACATTGTGCCGTTGCCGTATCCCAAATCCGAATGCGCTGATCGCCGCCACCGCTGGCAATAAGGCGACCATCCCCACTCCAATCGACAGCAAAGATGGCATCGGTATGTCCACGTAGTAGTCTGGGCTGGGTTGCAGGACCCCATGTTGAACCCATAGTAGACATGGTTGAAGCCAATGACCAAAGACGTAGCGTATGATCAGCACTGCCACTCACAAACATGGGTTCGTGGGGATGCATGGCAAGCGCATGGACAGCATCCAAATGTCCTGCAATGGTCTGTGTTGATTGGTTACTATATGTCTGGTGCGCTTGAGCTCCGTTTAAATTCCATGCGTGGATTACATGATCGGTATTGCAATAGAACAGCGTCTGCCCATCCATGGTTGTAGCTAAGGATTCAATTTCGGTCTTATACCCCTGCAACGTATCAAGCTGTTCACCCGTAGCAGGATGCCAAAGTCGAATCGTCCGGTCCCACCCACCACTGACCAGCAGGTGTCCATCTGGACGAAAGAGCATGGCATTTAACGCCTCTGTATGCCCCGATAGCGTTTGGCGAAGTTGGCCGATAGCAGGGGGCACTTGTGTACCCATCGAGCGTGTCCCTGTTGAGCGTGTCCCTGTTGAGAGTGTCCAGAGACGAATGGTGTTGTCGGCGGTGTAGAGTGCAACCATCAAGAACTCTGGCACAGTCTGGTACTCTATTTGGTTCTCTGTTTGGAGAGCGGGCTGAAAAGCGGCGTCCATAACAGGGGCAAAGTGATTCTCGATTGTACCCAGCAAGTGGTTGGCATGAGCGGGACCCATGCGCCAGATGTAGACAGTCTGTTCGTTATAGATAGTGGCAACGAAATAGTCATTACGATCTTCATGAATGGGATGAATGCTTATCACCCGATGTTCACCCTCTACATCCTCAAAGAGATGGGTCGAATGCCCATTTTGCACATCCCAACAGAGCAATCCCCCATCCCGGCTGATGCCGTATAAGACATCATTTGTCCGATTTTGAGACGAGGAGCCGTAACAGAGCGTTTTGACCCTATCCGTATGCCCGACCAGCGCTTGACAGTGTTTCCCCTGCTCAACATCCCAAATATGGATATGACTGTCCGTACTGCCACTTGCCAAAAATTGGGCATCCGGGCTGAAAGCCAAGGATGCGATGGCGTCGGTATGCGCCTCTAGCGTATGGATCACATAGCCAAGTCCCAATGAATCTTCTGGCTGTTTGCGTGAGTGCGCTCGTTGTTGATGTGGAGAGCTAGTGGGGAGACATTCGGCAATATCCCAGAGACGAACTGCACGGTCTGCACTGCCTGTGGCAAGCCGCTGCCCATCGGGACTAAAGCAGAGAGACCATACCCAACGGCCATTGCCCGCACAGATACCCACCAACTGTGTATCGGCCACGCGCCAAATGCGCACAACACCATCGGTTGTGGCTGTTGCCAGGAACAAGCCATCGTTGCTAAAGGCCATACAGAGGATGGCATTGAATGATTGCGTAAACACACTGCCCGTCAGGTCGGCATAGGCAAAATTGACTTGAGGCAGTCGGACCCCGCGCAGGTTTGCTTGCCAAATCGCCAATTGTGAAAAGTCGGCTCCCTGTAGATTGGCGTCCATGTCCAGCAACAGATGGAGCAGATTGGCGGGCGCAAAACTGGATGATAGCGCAGGCTGTTGTTTTAGGACTGCAAGAATTTGGGCAAGCTGTTGTGTGGCTCCCGATGTTCCTTGGCGGTCGCACAAACGGATACGCAGGGGCTGCAACAACAAACGCCGCTGTGTCTGACGAACAGGCTCGGTCGCTTGCGCCAACAACAGGCTGTGCGAATGAAACAGGCGCAACGTAAGCGTTTCAAGCTCCATGAAAAGCGTGTCGGTAAATTGTGCCGTCATGTACTCCATGACCACATTTTGCAAGAAGAACTGTGTGACCTGTCTCTGCATATTGGCAGTCGCCTCGGACTCGGATTCTTCGATTAGAAATCGACGTTGGAGGGAACGCAACGACTCGATAAAGTGGCGGCGTGAGGCAGCAGCTGCAATTATGTAGTGACCTAGCTGGTCCGCACCCGTGGGTGTGCGTAGAATCGCCAACCAGAATAAAATATCTTGCTCTAAGTTGGACAAACGGCCAAATTGCTGGTCTAATACATAGCGGATATCATCAAAAATCAACCCCTCTTCGTCCAGAAATGCGGCAATGTCCCCGCCATAAAAGTCTTGAACTGTCTCAACCACCAATTTGAGGGCCAGTGGGTTGCCTGAATAACGTTGCACCAGCAAGGCCATCTGGTCTGGTTCCCCAAAGAGACTGGCCGACTCCAACACCTGAACCCCTGACGCAACGGGCAAGCCGCTGAGAAACAGTGAACGAACGTGAGGATAGTCTCGC